>DJPE01000005.1 GCA_002439705.1 Christensenella sp. UBA6420 | reverse complement strand
GTCCGCAACTATTTCTATCGCAAAATCGTCGCGGCTGAGTCCGCTGACGCCGCCCGTAAGGGACTTATAATACAATTTGTCTATCGCGTCCGAACAGTTGGATAAAAGTTCTCGTATAAATATCTCTTTGTGAGTATAGATGGAGTTTATCATTAAATCCAACACTCTCTGCGATTCGGTCTTGAATTTTTTCATTTTTCAATTCCTCCGTAATCTTATTTTAGCACTCTTCATCTTTGAGTGCTAATTTATTATATCGCTGCCGTAACCATAAATCAAGTGTTTTTCAAAAATATTTTATCCTTTTTTTCGTAATCTTAATCTTCTATGCTTTTCCGTCACGAATAACGGGGATTTATTTTGCGTAATCTAAATTTATATGAAGAAAAAAATCGTCGCGACAATACTGATTATCATTGCGGCGGCTCTGCCCGCAACTGTC
The DNA here is from genome assembly GCA_002439705.1 of Christensenella sp. UBA6420. GTDB lineage: Bacteria > Bacillota > Clostridia > Christensenellales > DTU072 > CAG-1782. Next base: position 14,876 of record DJPE01000005.1, on the reverse strand, counting down.
CTTTCGGGGTATTTTTATTCGCAGTCGGTGAAGACGGAATACTACGACTGCGGCTTTTCGACGGGGATAAAAATCGCTCTTTTAAGCGATATGCATTTCCCGCGGGAGAATAAAAATCTATCCCCTGTCATTGACTTTCTTAAAGAGTTATCCCCCGATATCGTCGCGGTGACGGGAGACGCGTTCGACGCGTCGGCAAGTAAGGAAGACCTAAAAAAGATAGACGATTTTTATAATAAACTAACTTCCTTTTCGCAAGTCTACGCCGTGATAGGAAACCACGAAATCGGCAGTCCGCTTCTTCAAGACTACGTCGCCGTATGCGAAAACAACGCCGTAAACTTACTTCTCGACGAGTTCGTGACGGTAAACTTAAAGGGAAAAAATATCCTTATAGCCGGAGTAAAAGACGGAAAAATTCCGTCGGAAAAAAACTTGCCGAACTTTACGGAAAATAAACTTAAAGCCGACGTAAGTCTGCTTCTTGCTCACCGTCCCGAACTAATAAAAGACTACGCCTACTATAATTTCGACGTAGTCTTAACGGGTCACGCTCACGGCGGACAGGTACGATTATTCGGGTGCGGACTTTACGCTCCCGACCAAGGATTCTTTCCGAAATACACTTCGGGGCGTTATGCCGAAGGTAAGACGCAAATGTTCGTAAGTCGCGGTTTGGGTGACGGAAAGTACCGTTTAAGGATGTTTAACCCTTACGACGTGCTTATAATCACCTTATGATATCTGCTCGACGACGAGCGCGAGATTATTAAAGGTAAGCGTACTTGCGCCGGTGTTTCTTACCGCTACGGTGTCGCCTGCCGCCGCGCTTATAAGGACGCTCTTCGATAAGTTGACGGTCTCCCCCGTAGTCAAAGTTTCGTTAGCGGAAGAATTCGCTATCGCCGTGCCTGCGGAGTCGGTCAAAGACAGCGTGGCTACGGTGCTTGCGGTAGCTCCCGTCGCGTCTGCGGAATAGGTCACTTTGTACACTCCCGCTACGGGTAAGACGACGGCGTTGTCGGTTAAGGTAAAGGTGCTGTTCGGCGTGGCTGCCGATAAAGTCACGGTAGCGTTCGTTCCCGTGGCAAGACTTTGGGTGGCGTCGGAATAAAAAGCGGCTTGACTTACCGCGTTGGTTCCGGCGGGGCCCTGAGGACCGGTAGCGCCGGTAGCACCCGTAGCTCCGGTTGCTCCCACGGGTCCTTGGGGTCCCTGCGGTCCTACCGCGCCGGTGGCTCCCGTAGCGCCCGTGGCTCCCGTCGGACCTTGCGGGCCTATCGGACCTTGCGGTCCCGTAAGACCTATCGGTCCCTGCTGCCCGGCGGGACCTTGAGGTCCCATGGGTCCGGGTATCAATACCACGTTTCCGTTATTTATTCTGTTGCGGTAATTACCGCCGTTACAACAAGCCATAAAATAAATTTCTCCTTTAGTTTAAGTTTTTCGGGGGGGTCCCCTTGTACATTACTATTCTTCAACCGCACATTTTGTTATCGTGTTTGTTAAGTTAAGTTGACAAGAATATTGATATATAGTTATAATTATTTAGTATTTTTTATATTAAGTGGAGGCATTATATGCGCAAAGAAAATCCTTCTCCCGATTTTATCGCTCTCGAAAAAGAGATTCTTAAATTCTGGGAAGAGAACAAGTGCTTTGACAAGCTCGTTGAAAAGAACAAGAACGGAGAAAGATTCCGCTTCCTTGACGGTCCCATCACGGCGAACAATCCTATGGGTATTCACCACGCCTGGGGCAGAACCTTAAAGGACGCAACGATAAAATATAACTCGATGCACGGAAAAAGCTGCCAGTTTCAGAACGGTTTTGACTCGCAGGGACTGTGGGTAGAAGTAGAAACCGAAAAGGAAATCGGCGTGCACGACAAACGCGGTATTATGGAATACGGCATGGATAAGTTCACCGAAAAGTGTATGGCGAGAGTACGCAAGTTTTCGGGAATAATCACCGAACAGAGCAAGCGTCTCGGTCAATGGATGGACTGGAAGCACAGCTACTTTACGAACACCGACCTTAACATTACTTCCATCTGGTATTTCTTAAAGACCTGTCACGAAAAAGGTATTCTCGTAAAAAGCCACCGCCCGATGCCCTGGTGTCCCCGTTGCGGCACGAGCCTTTCCGAACACGAGATGAGCGGCAGCTACAAAGACGTCGAACACACTTCCATTTACGCAAAGCTCCCCATAAAGGACAGCGACGACAGTATTCTCGTATGGACCACAACTCCGTGGACTCTTACGAGTAACGTTGCTCTCGCGGTAAACCCCGACATAGATTATCTGAGAGTAAAAGTAAAATCCGACTCCCGCAACCTTATCGTAGGTAAAGACGCTCTGAAAAAGCTTAAAGGCGACGTAATTACCGTACTCGACGAATTCAAGGGTAAAGAACTTATCGGTAAAGAATACGTCACCGTGTTTCCCGAATTCCCCGTGCAGGACTTCGTACATACCATCGTACCGTGGGAAGACGTGGACGCCACCGAAGGCGTGGGCGTGGTTCATATCGCTCCCGGTTGCGGTGCGGAAGACTTCGACTTAGGAAAAAGACTCGGATTAAAGCAAATCTGCCCGATAGACGACAGCGGAATAATAACGGAAGGTTTCGGCGAACTTACCGGAAAATCCACCGGCGAAGCTCTCGACGTAGTCGTAAGACTCATGACCGAACGCAATACCCTTTACAAAACCGAACCGATAGTTCACAGCTATCCCCACTGCTGGCGTTGCAAAACGCAGGTCGTATTCAAACTGGTCGACGAATGGAGTATCGCTACCGAAAGTCTTAAACCCGCTCTCATCGCCGCCGCCGACACCGTCAAGTGGGAACCCGATTTCGCGGGCAAGCGTATGAAAGACTGGCTGACGAACATGGGCGACTGGAATATTTCCCGCAAACGTTTCTACGGACTGCCCTTACCTTTCTATCCCTGTAAAAAATGCGGTCACCTTACCGTAGTCGGCAGCAAGGAAGAGTTAATCGAACTTTCCGAAAATCATTCTCTGGAAGGCGTGCCTCACTTGCATCGTCCGTACATCGACAAGATAAAAATCCGTTGTCCTCACTGCGGAGAACTCGTGGAAAGAGTACCCGAAGTGGGCGACTGCTGGCTCGACGCGGGTATAACTCCCTTCTCCACGAAAAAATATTTCGAAGACAAGGAATACTTCCATAAGAACTTCCCGTCGGAAATAGTAATCGAAATGAAAGAACAAATCCGTTTATGGTTCTATTCTCTTCTCTTCATGAGCGTGGTCCTCACCGGTAAAGCTCCTTACGAAAAAGTCGTCACCCACTCTTCGGTAATAAACGAAGACGGAACGAAGTTCTCCAAGACCGGCAACATGATCCGTTTCGACGAAGCCGCCGAGAAGATGGGCGCGGACCCCGTCCGTTACCTTTTCTGCTCCGCTCCCGTAACCAACGACGTTCGTTTCGGTTATAACCTTACCGACGAAGCGAGAAGAAAAATGCTTTCTTTCTGGAACGTTTACGTTTTCTTCAACCTTTACGCAAGCCTTGATAACCCCGACGTGGAAAATCACAAGGTAGATTACTCCACCCTTACCCACTCCGACAAATGGTTGCTCGCGCGCACCGACTCTTTCCTTGCGGCGGCGGAAGACGGAATGAAAGCTTGCCGTTTAAGTAACGTTATTAAGGAATTCGAAAGTTTCACCGACGACGTCAGCAACTGGTATATAAGAATAAACAGAAAGCGTTTCTGGAAGTCCACCGACAAAGCCGACCAGATGAACGCTTACTGGTGTCTGTACAGAGCCATCAAAGTGACTTTGGGCGTAATGGCTCCGATTATTCCTTTCCTTACCGACTACATCTGGCAGAACACGGTGCGTTGTCTCGAAAAGAACGCGCCCATAAGCGTACACCTTTCCGACTACCCCGTAGCTCTCGGCGTCAAGGATATGAAAGGCTTTGAAAACGTGCTTGACGAAACCGAAGCCGCGAGAGAAGTTCTTACCATCGCGCAGAGAATGCGTAACGAAGCTCAGATGAAAGTTAAACAACCTTTGTCCGAACTTATCGTAGTCGCCGACGAAAAGACCGAAAACAACGTAAAGCACTTAGTAAACGTAATTAAAGACGAACTTAACGTTAAGAACGTGGTATTCGCAAAAGACGAAAGCGCGTTCAACGAACACTACTACACCGTAAACTTCCGCGCGGCGGGACAGAAACTTAAAGGCGAAGCTCAGAACCTTAAAAAAGCGGTGGAAGCTCTCGACGAAAAAGGCATGGCTGACCTTGACAAAGCCTACGCCGACGGAATTATCGCCGTAGGAAAGTTCACCGACCTTACGAAAGACATGTTCGACTGTCACGACAGACCGAAGAGCGGATTTATCGTAGCGAAAGAAAACGGCTTTACTTTGGCTCTCAACGTAGTCCTTACTCCCGAACTTATCAGAGAAGGTATGGTAAGAGAAACGATAAGACAAATTCAGGTACTCCGTAAAGACGCGGGATACGCCGTAGAACAGAGAATCAAAGCGAGCATAGAAACCAACGATAAGGAACTGTCGCAGGCAATAACCGAATACGCCGACAGAATAAAGACCGACATCCTGGCTACCGAGCTTACCGAAATAACCGATCCGGATATCGAAAAAATCATTGCGGTCGGACAGAAAGAACTCGTAATTAAATTAAAACTCGACTAATACTAAAATAAGAAGGTATATTATGTTAAAAGAAGAAGTCAGACTCGCGTTCAACAACGCAAGAAAGGCGGGCGACCACCTTACGAAAGACGCTCTCGAAGCGGTCATAGCGGGCATTTTGCAGAAAGAAAAATCGGTAGCGGGACATGTAGTCACCGACGCCGAAGTAATCGAATGCGTGTCCAAAGAAATCAAAGTTCAGAAAGAAGTCAAAGAAATGTTCGCCGGACGCAACGCCGAAAAAGAAGCCGAAGCCGCCGGAAAGATAGAAATATTGACTAAATTCCTTCCCGAACAGCTTTCGGAAGAAGCGGTAATGGCTCTTATAGAAAAAGCCGACGTTTACCCCGACGCTTCGCCTAAGACGAAAGGCATGATAATAAAAGCGGTTATGCCGCAGATAGCGGGCAAGTTCGACAAGGCTCTCGTAAACGGACTCGTCGAAAAACACCTTGCGAACAAATAACGTCGCCTGCTGAAATCACTTTCTTAAAGGAGATAACGAAATGAGAAGAAACGGTATGTGTCCTTTTTGCTACATAAAGCAATTTTTCACCCCGTCTTCGCCCTTTATCGAAACGTACAAATTAAAACGCATCGATAACGGCGCGCAGAAAGCCCCGATTATGGGTTGGTCAAGTTGGAACACTTTCCGAAACAACATCGACGAAAAGCTCATTAAAGACACAGCCGACGCGATAAAGAAAAACGGTCTTCTCGAAGCGGGATACCGCTATATTAATCTTGACGACAACTGGCATTCTTCCTTACGCGACGAAAACGGCAGGTTGCAGGGCGACCTTACGAGATTTCCCCGCGGAATAAAACCGATGATAGAAGACCTTAATAAGGACGGTTTCCGCGTAGGACTTTATTCGAGCAACGGAACGTTAACCTGCGAAGACCTGCCCGCTTCTCTCCACAGAGAAAAGCTCGACGCAAAGACGATAGCCGAATGGGGCGTGGAATACTTTAAGTACGACTTCTGTCACCACGAATATATGAGCAAGTACGCTCCGCTCGTCTACGGTATCGAAATAGCTAAACCTGCGTCTTCCGACGCTACCTTCTACGACTGCAAAAAGTCAAGAGTGTTCGGCACGGCGAAATTTATGCGCGACAAGAAAGTTCCCGTAGGTTGCCACGTATCGGGGCTTGACAAAAACGGCGGCTATATGGAATACGACAATATCTATATGGAAGAAGAAGGCGATTACGTCCTTACCGTCTGCATCCGCAAAAAAGGCAACAAGTACGCAAAAGTCCTTGCCGCTTACGTTAACGAAGAAGACTTCTACGTTTATGATATCCCCTGTCAGAACAAACCGAACTTCACCGGTCGTTTCCAACAGGTAGTTCACCTTAAAAAGGGGCAGAACACGATCAGATTATTTAATCCCGTCGCGAGAAAAAGCGACAGCTCGTTCTTACAATATTATAATATGGGCAAAGAACTCGCCGCCGCCGCGAAAGAAAGACGGGGCGAATTCCGTCCGATAGTCTACTCAATCTGCGAATGGGGACTAAACAAGCCCTACAAGTGGGGCAGTCTTGCCGGCAACATGTGGCGTACCACTCCCGACATTCGTCCGTGGTTCTGGTGGATAAAGATAATCTACGAACACACCGTAAAACTCTACAAATACGCTTTGCCCGGCGCATGGAACGACCCCGATATGCTCGAAGTCGGCAACGGCAAGCTGACCGAAAATCAGAATATCGCTCACTTCTCCCTTTGGTGTATGATGAACGCTCCTTTGGTGCTCGGCAACGATATAAGGAAAATCCCCGACTCCGTCCTTAAAATAGTCACGAACAAAACTATGATAGCCATCGACCAGGACGAAGAGTACAAGCCCTGCAAACGCATAATTAAAGGCTCGGTAGACTTACTCGCAAAACCCCTTAAAAACGGCAGAGTTGCGGTTTGCTTATTCAACAAGACCAAATCGAAAAAGTCCGTATCCGCTCCCCTTAAAAATATATTCGACGACGAGTATATCAACTTGAAGCGGAAAGAAAGCTACTCGGTAAACGAAGTCTGGTCGGGCGAAAAATACGATTTCACCGATAAAATAGCGGTTACCGTTCCCGCCGAAAGCGTAAAGGTATTTATCTTAGAATAAAGTTTAGTATCCTTAAATTAAAACGACGGGTTCCCGAAATCGGAAATCCGTCGTTATTTTTTATCGCATTTTTTAATATCGTAAAACTACTTACTGTTTCGTTATTATCGTCGGCGGAGTGACGATAGGGTTCTGCCCGTAGGAAGACGTTATTTCCGCAATGAGAAGTGATATTCTCGCCGCAAGCGGATTGATTAGATTTTTTGAATTGCGAGCTATCTCTTCCGCCACGTCGTAAGTTTTCCAATCGACGAGATAGTAGGAATCTTCCCTTAAAGTAAGGATTGTTCCGAAAGAAACGGACAGTTCGAACAGCCCCGCTGGAGTAAAGGTAAGTTTTCTCGTAAGAGTAAGTTTTATATGCTTCGGGTCTAAGAAGCGAGCTTCAAGGTTGTCGGCGACGTTAATTACGTTTTTCGAGCCGCTCGCCACGAGTTCCAAAAGTCTGTATTCTACGTTACTTAAAAAGGTTTGCTGCCTTGGTTCTATATATTGATTTATATCCATTTCGTATACCTCTGTCGTGTATTATTTTTTGAAACAAAGTTTTTTGAAAGCTAAGTAGTAAATCTCGGACATCTTCTCGAAGTCGGATATTTCCATATATTCATCTGCACAGTGCATCCCCGAATTGCCGTCGGGGAAACACGGTCCGAACGCAACGCCCAAAGGCAAAACTCTCGCGTAAGTGCCGCCGCCGATACTTACGGGTTCGGCGTTTTGTCCCGTGACTTCGTTGTACGCTGATAAAAGGCTCTTTACGAGTTCGTTGTCCTTAGCTACGTATAACGGGAGATGGAAAAATCCCTGTTCCACCGTCATATCGGGGAGTTCCTTTTTAAGTACGGCGGTAATATCGTCTTTCTTGTAGCTTATGGGGTGTCTTATATCGAGTTCGAAGACTATTTCTCCGTTTTCGGTACGGGCGCAACCTAAATTAAGGGTAAGTCCGCCGCTTACTTCGTCGTACAGTTTTATTCCCGCGTGACTTCCGTCGAAAGCGTCGAATTTTTCGGCGAGTTCGGCGAACTTTCCGTCTGCGCAAGCTATCTTTTTAAGGAGCTTTATTATAGCGTTGTCGCCCGCTTCGGGGTGACTTCCGTGAGCCGACACGCCGTCGGCGGAGACTTTGATATACTTTCCGTCTTCGGTAAATTCCGTTCCGCAGGAAATAAGTTTATCTTTGATTTCGGCGGTGTTTTCAAAGATTACTTCGGCGTAATTAGGCACCATATTGGCTCTTTCGCCCGCCTTGAATTCGACTACGCCTTTCGGTAAAGCAAACTTAATCGTGTGATAAACTATGCCCTTTTCGCAATTTATCACGGGAAAATCGCCGTCGGGAGAAAAACCCGACTTAGGCATTTCTTCGTTGGTGCAATAGCTGTCCATACACTTCCAGCCGCTCTCTTCGTCGCAGCCTAAAATAAAGCGGAGTTTTTTAGTCGGCTTATAGCCTTCTTCCAGAAGTCTTACCGCCGCGTAAAAACACGCCGCGAAAGGTCCTTTGTCGTCCAAAGCACCCCTGCCGTACACTCTGCCGTCGACTTCTTCCGCGCCGTACGGGTCGTAATGCCAGCCGTCCCCTTCGGGAACCACGTCAAGGTGACACAGCACGCCGAAAAGTTCTCCTTCCCCTACGTCGCCGTATCCGTAATATCCGTTGCCGTTTTTCGTGCGGAAACCGTTTTCTTCCAGCACGCTCAACGCGTAATCCAGACATTCTCTTACCCCTTTGCCGAAAGGCGCGCCGTCTTCGGGCGTTCCTTCCGCGCTGTGGAAAGAAATAAGTTTTTTCATAAAGTCCAATGCTTTTTTATTATAATCCATAAATATCTCCGTTTACGTTGAAATAAGTCGTGAAGAAGCCTTTGCGAGCAAACTTTTTCGCTTATATTACACACTTATTATACACTAAAACGAGAAAGTGTGATACAATAATTATCGACTTAAATAAATTACGGAGAAAATCATGAAAGTTCGTACAAGATTTGCGCCCAGCCCCACGGGCTTTATGCACATAGGAAATTTGAGAACGGCTCTTTACGCCTACCTTTACGCCAAGCATAACGGCGGAGATTTTATTTTGCGTATCGAAGACACCGACTCGGCAAGATACGTCGAAGGAGCGGTGGACCTTATCTACTCCACGTTGAAGAAAGCGGGAATAGAACACGACGAAGGTCCCGATAAAGACGGCGGATGCGGTCCGTACGTTCAGTCCGAACGTAAAAGTATCTACAAAAAATACGCCGAACTTCTCGTAGAAAAAGGCGGAGCTTATTATTGTTTCTGCGACAAAGACAGACTCGAATCCTTAAAGGACGAAAACGGAGTCTGCCGCTACGACAAGCATTGTCTGCATTTAAGTAAAGATGAAATTGCGAAAAAATTAGCCGCGGGAGAACCTTACGTCATCCGTCAGAATATACCCACCGAAGGAGTAAGCTCCTATCACGATATGGTCTACGGAGAAATAACCGTCCCCAATTCCGACATGGAAGACGGAATTTTGCTTAAATCCGACGGTATGCCCACCTACAACTTCGCCAACGTAGTCGACGACCACCTTATGGCGATAAGCCACGTTATCAGGGGTACCGAATATCTTTCTTCCACCCCGAAATATAACCTTATGTACGACGCGTTCGGGTGGGAAAGACCCGCGTATATGCACCTGCCGCCCATTATGAAAGACGCTCACAGAAAGTTAAGTAAGCGTTACGGCGACGCCAACTTCGAAGACTTCATCGAAAAAGGTTTCCTGCCCGAAGCGATAGTAAACTATATAGCTTTGCTCGGTTGGTCTCCAAAAGACAACGAAGAAAAAATGTCTATGAAAACCCTTATAGAACACTTCGATGTGGACGGCATAGGCAAATCGGGTTCTATTTTCGACGAAACCAAAATGCGTTGGTTAAACGGTCTTTATATAAGAGAAATGTCCGACGAACGCTTCATGGAATACGCCCTGCCCTACTTTGAAAAGAGCGTCATTAAAGGTAAATACGATTATTCCATATTCGCGATGCTGTTAAAGACGAGAATAGAAGTCTTTTCCGAAATTCCCGACGCGGTGGCGTTTATCGACGACTTCAAGCGTTACGACTTAGCTCTGTACGAACATAAAAAGATGAAAACCGACGCTAACGTAGCGAAAACCGCCGTAAAAATAGCTTACGATGCTCTCTCTTCCTGCGACGACTTCACTATCCCCGGTATTACCGCCGCCCTTACCGAAGCGAGCGAACGCAACGGAATTAAGAAAGGTCAGGTTCTTTTCTGCCCCCGCCTTGCCCTTACCGGACTTGCTTCCACCCCCGGCGGAGCGTACGAAATCGCCGCTATCTTAGGCAAAACCGAATCCTTACGCCGCCTTGGCGAAAGCCTTAAATGGCTCGAAGAAAAAGAATAATCTTTTTCGACAACCCAAAATTCGCCTGCCCGCTCGATTAAAGCGGGCAGTTTTCTTTTTCGACTTATTCCGACGATTTTCTCTTGTATATCAATTCCATAATTAGTATATTCTAAAAGCCTTGACATCCTTATCTGTTTTATGATATATTAAAGTCAACTTTGAAATATCATAATTTTTCAGGAGATTGTGTATGTATATAAAAAGACAGCTTGAACCTAAATTCCTTAAAATGAGCAAGTTTTTTAAGGCAGTTTTGGTAACGGGAGCAAGACAGGTCGGTAAGACCACCATGCTTAAACATTTATCCCAAAATCGCACCTACGTCAGCCTTGACGATACGGATACTCTTGCCCTTGCGAAACAAGACCCGAAACTGTTTTTTATGCGTTATAAAACGCCGATAATTATCGACGAAGTACAAAAAGCCCCCGAACTGTTTCCGTACATTAAAATTATGTGCGACGAGTCAAATGAAACGGGGTTGTTCTGGCTGACGGGTTCCGAACAATTCAGCATGATGAAAAACGTTACCGAATCGCTTGCGGGACGAATCGGCATTATGACTTTGTATCCGTTGTCTTTAAGCGAAATTACGGGAGTAAGTTTCGATAAAGCCATTGATTTTTCCATCGACGCTCTCGTAGAAAGAGAAAGCGTGGCGAAGCCGTTCGACCTTAATTCGATTTTTGAAACTATTTGGAAAGGCGGAATGCCGCAAGTTCAGAACGCCGACTCGGAAGAACGAACGATTTACTTTTCGTCATACGTAAACACTTATCTTATGCGCGACGCAACCAACGTCGGCGGTATAACGGACGAATTGAAATTTATAAAATTCTTAACGGCTTGCGCGGCTAACGTATCGGAACAACTTAACCTAAACAATCTCGCTATGATAACGGGAATTTCTCAACCGACGGCTAAATCCTGGCTCGATATTCTCAAAAGATTGCATATAGTTTATTTGCTCGAACCGTATGCCAACAATAAACTCAAACGCCTTGCAAAAACGCCGAAACTTTATTTTTGGGATACGGGGCTTTGCAGTTATCTTGCAAAATGGTTATCGGTAGACACTTTGATTAACGGCAACGCCGCAGGACATTATTTTGAAAACTTTGCGGTTACCGAACTTATAAAAGACCTTGATTATCACTCCGCAAACTACGATTTGAGCTATTTCAGGGACAGCAACAGCAAAGAAATAGATATTTTCCTTGAATACGGCAACGAAATACACCCTTTGGAAATCAAACTTGCGGCTTCTCCTAACAAAAGAGAAGTCAAAAAGTTTTCCGTTCTGGACTCCAACAGTGTTCCGAGAGGTAACGGCGGTATCGTTTGCATGTCTCCTTCCGTTATTCCGATAGACGCCGATAACTGTTTTATCCCTATCAGCGTCATTTGATAACCGAACCGTGCGAAGCCTATTTGCGGCGCACGGTTTTTCTTTAAGCAATAAAAAATCGGCAAAAAAATAACGCCTTTAAGCGTTATTCCGACCGATATAAAATTATTTGCTAAACTCTTTTCCGTTAATCAAAAAATCAATGGAAACGCCGTAGTATTCCGACATTCTGCGTAGCATATCAATATCGGGGTTCCTTTTGCCGTTTTCGTAATACGACAACGCTTCCCGACTTATATTCAGGTCGAGAGCTACTTTTAACTGACTGAAACCCTTTTCTTTCCTTATTATCTTTAATCCGATAAGCCCGAGATTTTCGTTCACCTTGCTACCATTATTGCCCGAAACGCCGTAAGTAAGACGCTCTGCGTATCAATTTTTATTTTTATCCTTGACACTATGGTAACATTATGTTACTATTGAAAATGTAACAGTTTGTTACACAACCGTACGTAGGAGAACAATATGAGTAAAAAAGCTAAAATTACGATTATTTTAGTCGCATGCTTCGTCGTTGTACTTGCGATAATAGTACTTGCCGTATCTTTGACCGTCGGCAACGTAAACCACCGATTTATAAAGCAAATGACAAAATTGAATTACAACGTAATCGACTATACGCCGACGTATCATGAATATAATGCTTACGATAAGTCTTATTATATGACCATAGAAGCCGACAGACAAGGCAAAACGTCCGACGACTACGTGATAATGTATATTTTCAAAAATAAAAATGACGCAACCGAATTTTACGGCGAAGAAATGGCAAATTTGAAAAAAGGTCATCGCGTAATACAAAAAGGCAAAAGAGTATACTGCGGAACGAATCAAGGAATTATCGACCTTGGTATTTAGGAGGAACAGATGAAAAAAACGGTTTTAATACTTGCTGTAACGGTTTTAATTTGCGTAATGCTCGTAACGTGCGTCGCATGCAATTACGAAAAGAAATACGCCGAGAAATTGCAAGGTTTAGGCTATGACGTAGAAGTTCTTAAAAGCAAACTGTACGGAGCGGACTATGATGGTAGCTGTTACTTAATTTATGCGTACAAAGACGACGCCGACGAATACGTAAATATTTACGTTTTTGAAAAGAAAGCCGACGCGGAACGGAAATTCAGCCTTCTTATGTCGGACAGAGACGGTTACGAGTTGGTTTACCGCGACGGTAAAGCCGTAATTTACGGTTCGGCTCAAGGCGTGAGCGACGCGAGAAGTTAAATTCGTAGCCGCAAAAACAAAAGAAACTTTTAGTTTCTTCGTAACGTAATCGTTGTAAGGGCAGGTAAAAAACTTTCGTTCCTTACCTGCCCCGTTTTTTCGATACTAATAGGAGTAACTCCTTTCTAACCCGAAATCCATAATAAGTCTGTCCGCAAGCAGAGCTATGAATTCGCTGTTCGTGGGGCGTTCGTTCTTCGCGTAGATTTTCATACCGAAAAGGGCGTTGATGTTTTCCATCTTGCCGCTGTTGGTAGCGATTTCTATCGCGTGTCTTATGGCGCGTTCCACTCTGCTCGACGAAGTGTCGAAGTTTTCCGCGACCATCGGATACAATCTTTTCGTGATGCTGTTCATTACGTCCATGTTATCCATGGCGATAAGCACCGCGTCACGCAAGTATCTGTAGCCTTTTACGTTAGGAATAATTCCGACTTTTATGAGTATATTGCTTACTCTTTCGTCAATCTCGCTCGATTGGTGATTTTTGAACGTTCTTTCGGTCTCTCCACGAAAATCTACGTGCGAAAACCGACCTTCAAATCGTCTTTCATTTTGTGTAATCATTTTAAGTCCCTTCTTTTTTGTGATTTTTTGTCGACTCTATTATCTTAGCACACTTTATCCTAAATGTAAATACCTAAACTAATTTTTTGTACAAAATTTTTTCTTGCGGTGAAAAATCGTCTAAAACAGTCGTTTTGTCACATAAACAGTTTATTTTTATTACGATTTTTCTTTTATAATTTTGAGTTTTACGATTTTAACACCGATTTTTGAATGCGAAAATAAAAATTTTTGAGTTGAATGTAAAAAAACGACCGTTAAAAAACGGTCGCTTTTTATTTTTCGTTCCCTAATAATTAAGCGTTGGTTTTCAAGTGAGCGTCCATAAACTTGAACACTTCCTTGAAACAATCTTTGGATATTTTCGTCCACATATTCATATGGAAGCAATGGTTGTCAAGGAATTTATGACTACTGAACGTTACTACTTCCACGTTGTTGTCTTTAAGTTCCTTTTCGAGTATTTCGCCCTGTCCTTTGCAGAATACATCCTTATCCGCCATTACAAGGAAGGAAGGACACCATTCGGGATTTACGAAATCGCTCGGTCCGATTTCTTTTATGTGAGGATAGTCGTTCAAGTTGCTCAAATCTTTTTTCAAACCGAAGTCGAAGCCTAAGTAGCATCTGCCTATATCCCATACGAGATGGAAAGGAAGTTTTACCGACGATACCGATTCCATAAGGTCGTACGGTCCGCAGAAACTTACCAGAAGAGCAGGTTTAACTCTGATTTCGGGCGCGCCGATTTTTTCGCAAAGTTCTTTGTTCGCGGCTAAGGCTTCTACGTAGGTAGCCATATACGCTCCTGCGCTGTCTCCCGTTATACATACCTTCTCAAGGTCGATATTGTATTTTTCGGCGGTCTTTTCGAGATAGTTTATAGCGTTCGCACAGTCGATTACGCCCTGCGGATAGGGGTCTTTCGGTCCGAGTCCGTAGTTTATGTTCATTACGAAATATCCGTGTTTTGCGAAGCGTTTGCAAAGGCTGTGTCTGTGTTTTTTGTCGCCTTTTACAAAACCGCCCCCGTGAATGTTAAGCACGACGGGAAGTTTTTTACCCGATTTGAGAAGTTCCGGGTCGTAATAATATTCCGCGGTACAAACTTCGGGCCTTTTTTCATCATAAACAAATTCTTCTTCCCGGACAATGCCTTTGTATTTGCGGTAGTTCTGAGAAGGATGGCACATAACGTCTATCGCCAAAAAAACAAATTCCGAACGAGTCATAGTTCCTCCAAACTTTTCTTATATATTTTATATAAATATTATACACGTGTAAACCCCACATTTCAACACTATTTTGAAAATTTTAATAAAATCAAAGCCATAACAATTGACAATGCGACGGTTTAAGACTATAATAACGGGGTAATGGGAAATATCCCGTTCATGCGCCATTAGCTCAATTGGATAGAG
>DJPE01000052.1:16848-21946 GCA_002439705.1 Christensenella sp. UBA6420 | reverse complement strand
GGGCTTATCCCTAACTGCGCCGCTTCGGTAATCGTGTCGCAGCTCTATATTTTGGGCGGAATATCGTTCGGTTCGTGCGTGACGGGATTAAGCGTAAACGCAGGCATAGCGTTGGCGTTACTGTTCAGAAAGAGCAAAAACCTGAAAGATAACCTGTTTATTTTAGCGGTACTATATTTATCGGGCGTAATTTTAGGTTTGGCGCTTACGCCTATACCGTGGTAGGAGAAAAACGATGAAAATTACCTTTTTGGGCACGGGCAACGCCTTAGTTACGGAATATTACAACACTTGTTTCGTAATAACGGATCAAGAAAAACGCTTTTTAGTCGACGGGGGCGGCGGTAACGAAATTTTACGCAGGCTTAAATCGGCGGGCGTAGACCTTAAAGAAATTCACGATATATTTATTACGCATAAGCATATAGACCATATTTTAGGCGTAATCTGGCTGTTAAGGATAATCTGCCAGAAGATGAAAAAAGGGGATTACGACGGAGAATTGCGTATTTACGGTCACGACGAAGTCATTAGCCTTATAAACCGGCTTGCCGAAATGCTTTTACAGAAAAAACAAACCGAACTTATCGGCGACAGGGTAAAACTTATCGTCGTAATCGACGGCGAAACGAAAGAAATTATCGGACGGAAAATTACCTTTTTCGATATAGAATCCACCAAGGCTAAGCAATATGGCTTTTGTATGGAGTTGGACGGCGGAGAAAAACTCGTTTGTTGCGGGGACGAACCGTATTGCGAAAAAGAAAAACCTTACGCCGAAAACTGCAAATACCTTATGCACGAAGCATTTTGTCTTCATTCCGAAGCAGATATTTTCAAACCTTACGAAAAGAACCATTCTACAGTGAAAGACGCCTGCGAATTAGCTCAAAAACTGAACGTTAAGAACGTTATTTTGTACCACACGGAAGATAAGAGCTACGGCAAAAGGAAAGCCCTTTATACCGAAGAAGGAAAAAAGTATTTCGACGGTAACATAATTATTCCCGACGATATGGAAACGATAGAATTATAAAAACCATAATCAAAAAAGCGACGGAAATTTATCCGTCGCTTTTTACGTCGTAAAATAATTAACTTTCGCTTTCGGCATGTTGCTGAACGTTCGTCTTTCCGTAGATGTACCGATAATCCTTTTTTAGAATATGTTTTATGTAAGGATATAACAGCATAAGAACCGCAAATACCCACGCGCCGGGGTCGCCGAAACATAACGCAACGTACGACGCGTCGGAAGCGAGAGCGTTGGTCGCGCCGCCGTTTACCAAAGCGGGTAGGAAGGAACATATAAGAACTCTCGCTACGAGTTCTCCGCCGCCCGCAAGCAAAGTCCATATCGATTTTTCGATTCCCTGAACGGCATTACGAAGGACGAACAACGCACCGAGGATGCAGAATAAAGGAAGGTCGACGTAAAGCAGCGTATTTCCGAAATACAAAGACCTTTCGGTTATTTTTTCCGCACTCAAAAATATCCTTTGATACGCTCCGTTTATGGAGAGCAACAGCCCCGTTCCCGCGCAGATTACGTATAGTATCAAGGATATGATAAGGGCTTGATTGGTACCTTTTCTGACGCGTTCGGTATCCCCGGCGCCCAAATTTTGGGCGTTATAGCTGACCAAAGCCGTACCCAACGCGGATAGGGGAGCCATAGCGAATTCTATAAGTTTGTTCGCCGCGCCCGCGCCGTTTTGTGCGGGGTTACCGGCGACCATAACTCCGTCGGGCATAATGTCGAATTTTACCGTTTCCGCAAGCATAACTATTATACCTATCGACAGCACGGAAAATTGCAGTCCGAGAGGTACGCCCTGACGGACGTGTGCCCAGATATCTTTAAGGAATATTCTGAAATCTTCCTTACTCGGACGAAGATTTTTATACTTTACGAAAGTGTAAACAAAGCACGCTATCGTGCAAAGGAACTGCGTCAGGATAGTAGCTCCCGCCGCTAGCGCTACGCCCCAATGAAAGACTTTTATGAACAGTAAGTCGAGAACTATGTTCATAGCCGTGGAAATAATAAGGAATATAAGGGGAGTGAAAGAGTCGCCGATACTCCGCAGTACGCTTATGATAAGGTTGTAAAGAAGTTGCGCTATCGTACCTGCGAAGATTACGAAACAGTAAGTGTATGCCGCTTCGTATACGGCGGGGTTTTGCGGAGTTACGTTTACCCATGCGAGCATAGGCTTAATGCACAAAATCGATGCTATCGTCAAGATTATCGTTATTACAAGACCCAATATTATCTGCGTTGCGAAAGATTTACGCATACCCGCTTCGTCGCGGGAACCGAATTTATGCGACAGTACCACGCAAAAACCCGCGGTGCAACCGAACGCGAACTGCATGAAAATAAACACGAGCGGAACGGTATCGTTCACGCCCGCCACTTCGTCCGCAGACAGTGTTTGACCGCAGATAGCCGCGTCGCTAAGGACGTAAAGCTGTTGCAAAAGATAGGATATTATTATAGGGACGGCAAATTTTACGATAACTTTCCATATAGTGCCTTGCGTAAGGTCTATCGGGTTGAAAAAATCTTTAATCCCCGCGAAAAAAGTTCTATTCTTACAATCGCTCATAACTACCTCGTTTTTATAATTAAAAAAGAGCAAACCAATAACGTTTACTCTTTATTCACCCATAATATAACGATACGAAAAATCTTTGTCAAGCGAAAACGCAAACGTTTTTTTATAAATTTTACCGTTTTCAAGGTTCGTTTAAGGTTAGGGAAAAGGTAGCTTCCGAACAGTCCGAAAAAGAAAACGGCGAATACGAAATCCGCCGTTTTCTTTTTCAGGATGATTTTTTATAGCAAGGTTTTTACTAATCGTTATTATCGTCTTCCACGGTAGCCGCTACGGAAGGATTTTCGACGGCGGGGGCTGCTGCCTTTTTGTTACGACGGAACGCCGCTTCGATTTTATCGAGTTTGCCAGAACGGTCAAGGAAGTAAAGGACTACGATTACGCCTGCCGTAAGGACGGTGGCTATACCCAAAGCTATACCGACCATTCCGCCGTAAGAACGTACCTTTATCGCGCTGAAACCTCCCGCAAGATAGGTTAAAGCGGATATTATCGCGACTATCGTCGCATAAGGTAACTGCGTTCTTACGTGGTCGATATGGTTACATTGCGCGCCCGAAGAAGCCATAATCGTTGTGTCGGATATGGGGCTTACGTGGTCGCCGTATACGGAACCGGCAAGCACCGCGCTCAAAGTAAGGTAATATAATCCCGCGTTTGCTTCGGGCATAACCACTATCGCTATGGGGAGAAGAGTACCGAACGTACCCCAGCTCGTTCCCGTTGCGAACGAAATAAAGCACGCAAGGGCAAAGAAAACGAAAGGTATTATGCCTAAGACCATGCTGTCGGCGTTTACGACCGACTGAATGAAGGCTTTTGCGTTAAGCGTTCCGTCGAGTACCTTTACTCCGTCCACGAGCCCTTCACCCTTAGCACCCATCATAGCGCACAGGGTCCACGCGAAAGTCAGTATAAGGATAGCGGGGACCATGGATTTGAACCCTTCGGTTATGCTGCCCATTATGTCTTTGAACTTCATTACCTTAGCGATACCGTAGTAAGCCATAGTTATTATGAGAGCGATGACCGAACCCATAGCGAGAGCTATCGAAGAGTCGCATTGAGAGAACATGTCAAGAATGTTATAAGAGCCTTTTCCGAGTTCTTCTACGAGTTCTTCCGAAGTAAGGGTGTGGAGCCACGACCAACCGTTATAGATCATCGCTCCCACGCAGCATACGATAAGTATCACTATCGGGACGATAAGATTTGCTACCTTGCCTTTTACGTCGTGGGTAGTCTTAATGTCTTCGGTCGGTAAGTCGGTTTCGCCCGCATGCAGGTCGCCGTTTTCGGCGGCTTTCTCGTTACGTTTCATTTTGAAAAAGTCGAGTTTAAGCAGAGCGAAAACTACCATCATCACGATGGTGTAAATTGCGTAGATATTGAAAGGAATGGTCTTAATAAACGCCATTATTCCGCCTTCGCCGTATCCCGACACAGCCGCCGCCCACGAAGAAATTGGGGCTATTATACAAATAGGAGCCGCCGTGGAGTCGATAATGTAAGCAAGTTTCGCTCTGGAAACTTTGAATTTATCGGTAATCGGACGCATTACGCTGCCGACGGTAAGGCAGTTGAAGTAGTCGTCCACGAAGATAAGGCATCCGAACGCCACAGTGGCTAACTGCGCGCCTTGTTTCGAGTGTATTTTGTGGCTTGCCCATTCGCCGTAAGCCTTACTGCCGCCGGATTTTACCATAAGCACGGCAAAAATTCCGAGTACGACGAGAAAGACGAGTATACCGCCGTTGCCGCCGAGCTGTTCCGCCATGGTTTCGAAAATCTTTTGGAAAGCGGCGAGCGGTTCTCCGTTCGACAGGAACATAGCTCCGACGAAAATCCCCGCAAACAGACTTAAATAAACCTGTTTGGTGATAAGCGCAAGTACTATCGCAATAATCGCCGGGACGAACGCCCAGAACGTGCCTACGAAAAATTCGCCTGCGGACAGTAGTGAAATAAACATATCTTTCGTTCTCCTTTATATAAGCGAAACCGTTTTAATTAAAGTCTCGCAAAATATCGACGAAATAGGGACACAAAAAAACGCGGTAACGGAGCAAAACCGTTACCGCGAATGAAAACAAAAAATATATTTACAAAATACGGTAATGATAGCGCTCCACAATTTCTTGTGACAGTCCGCAACGTATTTCGCTGCGTCCCAGCGTATAAACCGTAGGTCAAAGTTTATCGCTTCGGCAAATTAACCTTTCTTCCGCGTCCGACCCGAACGTAAACCGGAATACTTTTTTAATCTGCGCCTCTATCTATAATGCGAATGATAGCACAATGCGTTAAGCGTGTCAAACGAATATAAGCTTTTTTATCGAAAAATATTTTTTGTAGCAAAATCCATGGAAAATTTTGGACAATTTTAAGGTTTATAATATAATAGTATTAGCGTATTGGCAGAAAGCATATAAAAATAAACGAACTATAATTTTTGCGGCGGTAGGGAATAATGAAAA
>DJPE01000052.1:5686-16778 GCA_002439705.1 Christensenella sp. UBA6420 | reverse complement strand
TAAAATTCAGATGGGCGCTCATCGCAGTATTTTCCGCGTTGACCATAGCCGGGTGCGTACTGATTTTTTATACCGACGTACTGTACGATTTGTCGGTGTATTTGCCGACGGACAGCGACGCTAATATCGGAATGACTATCTTAAAAAAAGAATTCGACGACAAGGGTTCTACTTACGTAGTAGTTAAAGACGTGTCGAAGAAAAGCGCGGCTGACCTTGCTGCGGAATTAGGCAAGATAGAAGGCGTCGATACGGTAGTGTACGTCGAAACGCAGAACTACGTCGACGGCAACGCCATGTACACGCTTTCTTTGAAAGATTACGACAGTACGGACGGATGTTTTGCGACGATGAAACGCACGATAAAATATCTCGACGACAACGGCTATACCGCGTTTTTTACCGGGCAGTCGGCTTCGTCGTACTATACGAAGCTGGAAACAGAGCAGAGTATCTTAAAACTCGCTCTCGTCATCGTAGCGGTCATTTTCGCAATGCTTCTTTTTACGAGCAAAACTTATTTTGAACTCGTACCCATGCTCATTACGTTCGTCGTGTCGATAGCGTTAAATGTGGGTTCCAATTTTATTTTCAACTTTTTCGGCGGAATATCATATATAAGCAATCTCGTTTCCATGGTGTTGCAATTAGCTTTGTCCATCGACTATTCGGTAATTTTGTTGCACAGATACATGGAAGAAAAAGCCTTGCTCGGCGATAGGAACGAAGCGGTAATTCAGGCTATGAGTAAAGGAATTACCGAGATATTCTCTTCTTCTCTTACCACGATAGCGGGACTGTCCGCCCTTATCTTCATGACTTTGCCGATAGGCAGAGAGATAGGTATATCGTTAGCCAAAAGCATAGTATGTTCTCTCGTGTCGGTAGTTTTCCTTATGCCCGCATTACTCGTCGTGTTCGCAAAACCGTTGGAAAAAACCGTTCACAAGTCGTTCGTTCCCAACGTAAAATCGTTCTTCGAAAAGGTTATCAGGGCTCGCTACGTTATCGTACCGTTATTTATAGTGGTTATTGCGCTCGCCGGCACGGGCCAGTTCTTTAACGAGTACGCGTTTAACATGAACGGCGGTTCTATCATCGTGAAGAACAACGAAGCGGTCGAAGAATGCGGTTTCGGAAAAATAAATACCTTCGTGGTTATCGTGCCGAAAGGCGATTACGGCAAGGAAAGAGAACTCGCCGAATACGTAATGAGTTTCGACGAAGTGGATAGTAACAACGCCCTTTCGACTATCGAAGTAGCCGACGGCGTTTATCTTACCGACGAATTCACAAAAGACGAGTTTATAGATATGCTCGCTTCCGCTATTGGGGCGATAGGCGGCGGAAGTAGTTTTATCGACGTACCTGCGCTTGCGGGAGAGTGCTACGACAAGGCACTTGCCGCTACTTACCCCGACGGAGAAAAGCAAAGTCTTACTCTTCTCGACCTTATGTGTTATATTTACGGCGACGAAAATTATTCGACGCTTCTCGAAATCGCGGGATATAAGGATATGCTCGGACAGCTCGTGTACGCTAAGAGTAACTTGCAAGGCGAAAACTATTCCCGTCTTACCTTTAACTTGATTTCGGGTGTGGAAAGCGACGAAACGTTCGAATTTATAAAGACGATGAAAGAAAACTTAGGTAAATACTACGACGAATTCTACGTCACGGGCGAAAGCGTGGTTTGTTACGACATGGCGCAGTATTTTCCGAGAGATAATCTTATAGTGTCGCTCGTCACCGTGTTCGCAGTCTTGCTTATTCTTCTCGTCACGTTCAGAAACGTACTTTTGCCGCTTCTTCTTATCCTTGCGATACAGGGCGGAATATGGCTCAACTTCGTAATACCGTTTTTAGTGGGTTCTTCGTTGAGTTTTATAGGATACCTTATAATAAATACGGTGCAGATGGGAGCGACGATAGACTATGCGATAGTATTAACAAATCGTTTCAACACGATAAAATCGGGCTACGCCAACAGCATAGACGCAATGACCGACGCGGAGAATATGGTCTTTCCGACGATAATAACTTCGGGCGTAATTCTTACCGTGACGGGCGCGGCTCTCGCTTTATTAAGTTCGGGCGTGGTGGCTAAACTCGGTTCTTTACTTGCGATAGGCACGGCGTTCTCGATGGCGATAGTACTGTTCGTACTGCCATCCATATTGCTCGTCACCGAAAAGGTTTACGATAAGTGCTACTTCAAAAATATTTTCAGACATAAAAAACAGCCCGACGTAGGAACTCAACCCGCAATAGCTGCGACTACCGACGAAAAAAATAAATATAATAAATAGGAGATAAAGATATGTATAAAGAAACAAATAACCAAACTAACTTAGTTAAATTCGAAATGGAAGACGGCGGAAGCATAGTAGTGGAACTCGACGAAAAGAGCGCACCGATTACGGTAAGAAATTTCGTAAAATTGGTGGCGGAACACTTCTACAACGGACTTATATTCCATAGAGTAATAAGCGGATTTATGATACAAGGCGGAGACCCGCTCGGCAACGGAACGGGCGGAAGCAAAGAAAGGATAAAAGGAGAATTCCGCTACAACGGAGTCAAGAACCCTATCTCGCACGAAAGGGGAGTAATATCCATGGCGAGAGCACAACACCCCGATTCCGCTTCGAGTCAGTTCTTTATCTGCCACGCCGACGCAAAGTTCCTTGACGGACAGTACGCCGCGTTCGGTAAAGTGGTCGAAGGTATGGAAACGGTAGACAAAATCGCCGCGGAAAGGACCGATTATAACGACAGACCGTTAAAAGACCAAAGAATAAAAAGAGCGTACTTCGTGGAAAAAGAATAACAAAGCTAAAAAAGGAGATATATTGTATTATGAACACACCTACAATAGTAGCGGTAGTAATAGTTTCGGTAATCGTTGCGGCGGCACTCGTAGCGGTAATAGTCAATAAAGCGAAAGGAAAAAGTTGCGGCGGGGATTGCGGAGATTGCGCCTATTGCAGTCAATGTCACAAGAAGAAAAAGAAAAAATAAATTAACCGAATAACGAAACAGAAAACTTTTCTATAAACCAAAGGAGCTATTATGTTAGATTTTTCATACGAAAACACGACGAGAATACATTTCGGCAAGTCCGCTATGGACTATCTCGCGCCCGAATTAAAAAAATACGGCAAAAACGTTTTACTCGTTTACGGGAAGAACGCAATAAAGAAAACGGGAATATACGATAAGGTAATAAAAATTCTTAACGAGTGCGGGAAGAACGTGACCGAACTTTCGGGTATCAACCCTAATCCGAGATACGCACAGGTACAGGAAGGGGCAAGACTCGTAAGAGAAAACGATATCGACCTTATTTTAGCGGTAGGCGGCGGTTCGGTAATAGATTGCAGTAAAGCTATTTCGGTGGCGGCTTACGCAAAAGGCGACCCGTGGGAAAGATTTTGGATAAACTTCGAAGACGTGACCGAGAGAGTCGTGCCCGTGGCTTCAGTCCTTACGATGACGGGTACAGGTTCTGAAATGAACAGCGGTTCGGTAATAACGAACGAAGATAAGAAGTTGAAATGCGGCAGGGTGTTCCCGTCGTTCGTAAGCCCGCAGTTTTCTATTCTCAACCCCGAATTTACCTATACCGTACCGAAAAGACAAATGCTTAGCGGCGTGTTCGACATTATGTCTCACCTTATGGAACAGTACTTTAACGGCGACGACGACAACGTGTGCGACTACCTTATCGAAGGACTTTTGAGAGCGGTAATAAACAACGTAAGAAAAGCCGTCGTAAATCCGCTCGACTATAACGCGCGTGCGAATATTATGTGGGCGTCCACGATGGCATTAAACAAAATAATCGCCGTGTCGAAAGAGCAGGACTGGGAAGTTCACGCAATAGAACATCAGCTCGGAGCATATACCGACTGCCCGCACGGAGAAGGACTCGCCGTAATATCCTTGGCGTATTATCGCTATATCTATAAGTACGGTCTCGATAAATTCGTCCGTTTCGCTAAAAACGTATTCGGAGTAGAAGATAAGCTTACCGACGAAGAAACCGCTCTTGCGGGAATAGCGGAACTGGAAAATTTAGTTAAAGAGTTGGGTATGCCCACTACGTTAAGAGAACTCGGCGCAACCGAAGATATGCTCGAAAAGATAGCGGAGTCTTCCGATAAAGGCGGCGGATATAAGATGATGGAAAAAGACGATATATTGACCGTCTTAAAAAATTGCTACTGATTTTAAGTAAAAACGCCTTAATTAAATAATTTTACGCCTTTTCGTAATTTATTCGTGCGGAAGGCGTTTTTTTAGACGATTTTTTATCGCCTAAAAAAAACCACCAGCTTTGCTGGTGGAGATTTATTTGGTGGAGACGATCGGACTCGAACCGACTACCTATACGTTGCGAACGTATCGCTCTACCGGGTGAGCTACGCCCCCATACGCATAATATAATATCACATTTTTTATAAATTGCAAGCGTTTGAGTTAAGTTTTCGAGAAAAGAGCATATAGGTAGAATGATAGGGAAGTAAGTATATGCGAATGAAGAAAAATCGTAGGGAAAGGCGTCGTAAAAAACGGTAATTTGTTGGAATTTCGGTATTGTCAAAGAAATATTTTTGTGATATACTGTTTCGTGGATAATTTTTATCTTATTATAACCGAATACAATCGGAAATATTAAAGGAGAGCTATTTTGGAAGAGAAAGATTTGGCGCAGGCTGTTCCTGCAAAGCAACAGATTCCCGAAAACGAAAGGGTTCCGTTGAAAGAAAAAATCTTCTACGGTATGGGCGCTCTCATGGACGGCGGCGGCGTGGCTCTTATGAGCTGCGTTATGCTCAACTACATGACCGACCATTTGAAGATATACGCGGCAAGCGCGTCTACCGTAATGATGATTTCTAAAATCTGGGACGCAATTACCGACCCCGTTATGGGACACATCACCGACAATACGAGAAGTAAGTACGGTCGTCGCAAACCTTATATGTTTGTCGGGGGATTTTTACTTATCATAGCGTTATTGTTATTATTCGCTCCGATAAGAGATTGGGGCATCACGTCGCAGGCGGGTATGGTCGCTTACGTACTCATATTCTATATGGTATGGAATACTTGCTCCACGCTTACGCAGGTTCCGTATACGTCAATGGCGAGCGATATTTCTCCTTCGTTTGAAGAACGTAACAGTGCGAACACGGTTAAACTCGTTTTCAGTGCGGTAGCGGCAGGTCTCGCTTACGTAATTCCGCTTCTTTTACTCGGTCAACTCAACGAAGGCAAAATGTCTTCCACGGCGTTCTGGCTTATTATGGTAGCCGTATTCGGTACGCTTTTCGGCGGCGGACTTATCTGCACGGGTCTTTTCACGAAAGAACGTATTACCGAAACCGGTCCTAAAAAGAAGTTCGATATTAAGGAATTCTTCAAAGGCTACGTCAAACCTTTCAAAAACAAATCCTATCGTTGGCATATAATTATGTACGTTTCGGCGTTCACTTGTATGGATATGCTTTCGGCTTTGGCGGCGTATTACGCTACCCATGTTTGGAAAGGCGTCGTTCTGGACCTTGGATTTAT
Organism: Christensenella sp. UBA6420; assembly: GCA_002439705.1. Taxonomy (GTDB): domain Bacteria; phylum Bacillota; class Clostridia; order Christensenellales; family DTU072; genus CAG-1782. Next base: position 11,198 of record DJPE01000052.1, on the reverse strand, counting down.
CCAGATGCAATTCGGCTCTATGTTTATAGTGGCTCCTTTGATGGTAGCTGCGGTATGCGCTTTCCCGCTCGTAAGAGTCCTTATAGACAAAAAGGGTAAAGCGTTCGCTTTCCGCGTAGGTTTACCTTTCTACATAATCGGCGGTATCTTGCTTGCAGTGCTCGACCCGCAATGGTGTCCGCCTATCGTAATACCGATAGTTGCGTTCATTATGGGCTTGGGCTTCGGCGGAGCTCAGATGGTACCCTGGATGGTATTCCCCGATACTCTCGACGTGGTGGAACTCGCCACCGGAGAACGCCCCACCGGCAACTATTCCGGTATAATGACTCTCGTAAGAAAAGTCAGCGGAGCTTTGGGCGTAGGAATTATCGGATGGGTTCTTTCCGGAGTAGGTTACGACCAGTATATTAACGTATTCAAGGCTTATCAGGATATAAACAAAGTAAACGGAACGAGTTCCGCTTTCGACGCAATAACGTCTCTCCAAATCGGCGACGCGATAAGAAATCACGCCGTAGCTATAAGCGAACATCTTACCGAAATGAACCTTGCAGACCCCAGCACGAAGACTATGACCGTGGCGGAAGTAACCGCCGCCGCCGACAACGTGGCGAAAGTCTTGCTTACCATACGTTTACTTATGGGTATAGCCATCGCGGTACTTATCTCGGTAGCTTTGTTCGCTTCGTTCCAGTACAAAGTGACTTCGCAGAAACTTAAAAGAGTTAAGTATTATCTCGACCATATGCACAATGGCACTTTGGACGAACTCACCGACGAAGAACGCGCGGAAATGGAAAAATTGCAAACCGAACTTTGCTTTAAGGTAACTACTCAACCCGTAGTATCTTCCGTTTCCACTTCCGACGGAACCGAATTTGCCGAGTTTACCGAAGAAATCGTCGAGAACGAAACCGACGAAGAGAACAAATAATCGGTAAATCGATCCGATAAAAATTAACGCTCCGAGAAATCGGAGCGTTTTTCATGCGTAAATTAAATGAGAAAAGGAAAAAACCATTTAGTCTTCGCTATCCTGATAGAGTTTGTTTTTCATAGTGTAATGATTAAATTCTTCGGGATTTTTTCCTTCGGTGTGGCGTTCTCTCATTATCTTTGCGGGGATACCCGCCACTACCGTGAAGTCGGGGATATCTTTTGTCACGATACTTCCGGTAGCGGCAATGCCGCCTTTGCCGACCGTTACGCCGGGGAGAATGGTGCTTGCGGTATAAATTTTTGCGTATTCGCCGATTACGACGGGTTTGTAAGTGCGAGCCATGTGGTCGCTTTCGGAGTGTCCGTGAGAGAATATCTTGCAGTATTCGGTAATCATGGAATAGTCTTTGAACGTTACGCCGCCTTTACTGTCGATATAGCAGCAATGGTTCCAGGTGACGTTATCGCCGACTTCGATAAGGTGTCCGTAGTTGAAACGGCAACCTTCGTTGGCGATAAAACCTTTTCCGCAGCGTTTGAAGAGTTTTTTCGCTATCATTCTGCGGAAAGGAACGGCAAAATCTATGTTTATTCCGATAGGAACTCTGTCGATTACTTCCCAAAGAATATGGTAGTAACGTTGCTCTTCGGTGTAAGGAAATTCGTCCGAGCGGGGCATCGTGTCGCTCCAAAGTCTGAAAGAGCGGATATAATCTTCGTCGAAACCGTCCGCGCCGATAAGTTTCATCACTTTCAGCATGTTTTTTGCGTCGAGTCCTTCGTCGAAAAGGACTTGTATTTTTGTTAAAAGTTTTTTGTTGTCATCCATAAAAAGTAACCTTCCGAATGAAAAATCCAAACTTATTCTACCACTTACGTTCGCCGAAATCAATACGCCGGAACAAATATTATTAAATAAATATTTTAATATAATAGCTTTAGATTGGGTATTGACAGCATACCTTAAATGAATTATAATTTATGTGAAGAAAAGGGGGGGGATTCTATAAAAACTCCCGAATTAACACGATGGTCGTGCGTGAAAACGCATTACTAAATAAACTAAATTCTTATAAGGAGAAGAAAAATGAAGAAAGTTTTAATTGCTTTGCTTTGCGTAGTTTTCGTAGTTGCTTGCGTAGCTTGCCTTACCGCTTGCAGTAACGAAACTTACGAAATCGCGGTTGTTACCGACGTAGGTCAGTTGATGGACGGCGGATTCAACCAGGGTACTTGGGAAGGAGCTAAGGCTTACGCCGAAGCTAACGGAAAGACCTACAAGTACTATCAGCCCGCTAACGCTTCCGACGCTACCGATAACGACCGTGTAGCCGCTATGCGTCAGGCTATCAAAAACGGGGCTAAGGTTGTAATAGCTGCCGGATTCTTGCAGGCAGGTGCTATGGAAACCGTAGCTAAGGAAAGTCCCGAAGTTAAGTTCATATTCGTTGACGGATCTGTAATGGGTTTAAAGAACGTTACCGCAGTAGTATATAAGGAAGAAGAATCCGGCTACATGGCTGGTTATGCTGCTGTTAAAGAAGGTTACACCAAATTGGGCGGAACTTTCGGCGGCGGCGGTTCCAACCCCGCTTGTAACCGTTTCGCTTACGGCTATGCTCAGGGCGCAAACGCAGCTGCGAAAGAACTCAACAAGACCGTAGAAGTTAAATTAAGCTTCCAACACGGTTCCGGGTTCTCTTCTTCTCCGGAACTTCAGGCGCAAATGACAAAGTGGTATGACGAAGAAACTCAAGTAATCTTTTCTTGTGGCGGATCTATGCTTCAGAGCGTTAAGGCGGCAGCCGAACTTACCGAAAACGGTAAAATAATCGGCGTTGACGTTGACCAGGCGAAAGAAAGCGACAGAGTTATTACCAGCGCAGTTAAAGGTTTGGCTGTTTCCGTTCAGAAAATTCTCGGCGAATATTACGCGGGAGAATGGGACGCAAAACTCGCTGACAAGGCAAGCAATCTCGGAGCTTCCGACGACGCTACCGGTCTTCCCACCGCTAAAGAAAGCTGGAGAATGACCAACTTCACCGTTGAAGCTTACAACACTTTGTTCAACGAAATCAAAACCGGAACCAGAACCGTTGACTCAGACGTATCCAACGTTGTTGACGGAAAGGACAAGGGCGTTAACTCCGCTGATTGGTGGACCGCTAAGTTTGCCGACAGCAATGTTACCATCATATTCGAATAATAATTAATTTTCGACAGAAGAAAGGACCTTGCGTCCTTTCTTTTTGTCGGTAAGGGTAAAATAGGCGTATTTTTTATCGTTACCGACAAAAAGGAAGGTTTTTCCGCATAAAAGAAGGAGTAAAAGACTATGGTTGAAAAAACGGAAGCCGCTACGGCAGTCGAACGGACCGTTCCCGATTCTCAATACGTAATCGAAATGTGCCATATTACGAAGGAATTCCCCGGTATTAAGGCAAACGACGATATAACGTTACAGCTTCGTAAAGGCGAAATTCACGCTTTGCTCGGCGAAAACGGAGCCGGTAAGTCCACGCTTATGAGCGTTTTGTTCGGTTTGTACCAGCCCGACGCAGGCGTTATTAAAAAAGACGGACAAGAAGTTAAGATAAAAGACCCTAACGACGCGACCGCTCTCGGAATAGGTATGGTGCATCAGCATTTTAAGCTCGTAGAATGTTTTACCGTTCTGGAAAACATTATTCTCGGCGCGGAAACCACAAAATTAAACGTTATTCTCAAAAAAGAAGCCCGTAACAAGGTTATGGCGTTAAGCGAAAAGTACGGACTTAACGTTGACCCCGACGCTACGATAGACGATATTACCGTAGGTATGCAGCAGCGTACCGAAATATTGAAAATGCTTTACAGGGATAACGAAATCCTTATTTTCGACGAACCTACCGCGGTACTTACTCCGCAGGAAATCGAAGAACTTATGGTAATTATGCGTAACCTTGCGAAAGAAGGCAAATCAATATTGTTCATTACGCATAAACTTAACGAAATCATGGCGGTAGCCGACAGATGTACCGTACTCCGTAAAGGTAAGTATATAGGTACGGTCGATATTAAGGACACGACGAAAGAAGAGTTGTCCAACATGATGGTAGGCAGACAGGTTAAGTTCGCCGTGGACAAAGAAGCGGCTCAGCCGAAAGACGTCGTACTTGACGTTCAGCACCTTTACGTCAACAGTAAGGTACATAAAAAATACGCAGTAAAAGACGTAAGTTTTCAGGTAAGAGCGGGAGAAATCGTTTGTATAGCGGGTATCGACGGGAACGGACAAACCGAACTCGTTTACGGACTCACCGGACTTGAAAAGCTCGCTCCTAACGTAGAAGAGAAAGAAGAAGAAACCGCAGAAGAGAAACCGCAGTGGAAGAAACTTTCCGAATATAAAAAGGAAGAAAGAGCGAAAGCATTTTTCGTTCAAACGGGTGAAAAGATAGTTTACGGTTTTAAGACTTTCGGAAAGAATTTCGTCGAATGGTGGAAACGAGTAGGCGAAAGCATAGCTACTAAGAGCGTAGCGTTATGGAATAAGATTGTTTTGAAGTTCGATAAGGAAAAACAAGCCGCCGTCGACGTCAATGCCGACGTAAAGGGAAGAATTACTCTTGACGGCAAAGATATTACGAAAGCTACGATAAGGACGAGAAGCAAAGACGGAATTAGTCACATTCCCGAAGACAGGCATAAACACGGTTTGGTCTTGGACTACACTTTGGAACAGAATATGGTTTTGCAACGTTATTGGGAACCGCAGTTCCAGAAAAACGGTTTTATCAAGTTCAACGAAGTAAGAAAGTATTCCGACGAGCTTATAGATAAGTTCGACGTAAGAAGCGGACAGGGTTCTGTGACGATAGCTCGTTCCATGTCGGGCGGCAATCAGCAAAAGGCTATAGTCGCGAGAGAAATGGACAAACCGCATAAATTGCTTATAGCGGTACAGCCCACCCGCGGACTCGACGTAGGCGCGATAGAATATATCCACAGTCAGATAGTCAAAGACCGTGACGAAGGAGCGGCGGTGTTACTCGTATCGTTGGAACTCGACGAAGTAATGAACCTTTCCGACAGAATTCTCGTAATGTACGAGGGGGAAATCGTAGGCGAGCTTGACCCGAAGAAAACTACCGTGCAGGAACTCGGTCTTTATATGGCGGGCGCAAAGCGTATGGATACGAAAGAAGAGGAGGAAAAAGTAAATGCGTAAGAAAAAGAACTCCTTAGAAGCGACGAACGCAGACTTGTTGCAAGAGTCCAAATTCTTGTTGTTTATGAAAAAAGACGGCACGAAATCGGTTATTTCGTCGCTCGTTTGTATAGTAGCGGGTATTTTGGTAGGCTTTATCGTAATGCTCATTATAGCCGCAATTACCAAAGATATAAGCATAAACAACGCTTTTCAGGGCTTGGGAATAATAATTCTCGGACCTTTTGCGAGCGGTTCGGCTAAATACATAATAACGAATCTCGGCGATATGATATTCTACGCAGTCCCCCTTATTATGTGCGGACTTTCGGTCGCTATCGCGTTTAAGACGGGCTTATTCAATATCGGCGCGGCGGGTCA
>DJPE01000052.1:0-5673 GCA_002439705.1 Christensenella sp. UBA6420 | reverse complement strand
GGGACAGTTCCTTATGGGTACGATGGGTTCTTTACTCGTAGCGTTGAATATCTCGGTAAGCAATTCCGTAGCGGGCGTGTTCGTATGGATATTAGCCCTTATAGTCGGAGCGGCTTTCGGCTTCCTTTGGGGTGCGATACCGGGACTTTTTAAGGCGTTATTTAACGTAAACGAAGTTATCGTTTGCATTATGACCAACTGGATAGCTGCTAATATAGTCAGCTGGGTATTCTCGGCTTGCCCGCATCTCGTCAATACGGGTAGCGGTAAATCGGGGTATCTTATCACTACCGCAACCACTCATACGGGAACGCCGAAAATCGGACTGGACAAAATTTTTGCGGGTTCTTATATAGATTTAGGTATAATACTTGCGATAGTGTTTGCGATTTTGGTCTGGATAGTTCTTAACAAAACCACGTTCGGCTACGAACTCAAAGCGTGCGGTAACAACAGACACGCCGCGAAGTACGCAGGTATGAACGACAAACGCAATATCATTATATCTATGGCGATAGCGGGAGCTTTGGCTGCGATAGGCGGTTCTTTGTACTATCTCAACCCGGGAATAGAATTCAACTTCGTTTCCGCATACAGCAAACTCCCCGATTACGGATTTAACGGTATCCCCGTAGCGTTGCTCGCCAGCAACAACCCGATAGGCGTCATCTTTACGGGTTTGTTCTTACGTTATATAGCGCAGGGCGGCGATAACCTTACTTCGGCGAATTACAACAGATACGTAGCGGATATTATTATCGCGCTTATCATATACTTCTCAGGTTTCTCGAAACTTATCAAGGACGTAATTACTAACAGAAGAAAGAAAAGAGAACAAAAAACGATAGAAAAGTTGCAGGCGGCGGTGGTTCAGAACACCGTTTCCGAAGAAGTCGTTACGGAAGAAAAGAAAGAAAATATTTTTGATGAAATTAAAGAAACGATAGAAGAGGAAGAAGATTCTTCTCCCGTCCACACGGATAAAAAGGAGGTTGAATAATTCATGGTACTAATCGTTCAGATGACGCTCATTTATATGATACCTTTGCTGATAGTAGCTCTCGCGGGTATGTTTGCGGAGCGAAGCGGCGTAATCAACCTTGCTCTCGAAGGCGAAATGATTTTCGGCGCGTTTATGGGCGCAATATTCGTATACATCGCGCAGACCAGGAACTGGCTCTCGACGCAACCGCAACTTATGTTCGTTATCGCTATGATAATAGCGGCTATTTGCGGAGCTATATTCTCGCTTTTGTTATCGTTCTCGGCGATTAACCTTAAAGCCGACCAGACGATAGGCGGTACGGCGTTGAATATGTTGGCGCCCGCTATCGTAAACACGTTGGCGTTAGCGTTGTTCAGCCAGGAAAAATTGGTTATGCCTAAGTCCACGAAGTTCGCGATAATAAACGAAGATATAAGCAATTTCGCTAAACTGTTCGCGGATAAAGCGTACATATCCACATATATAGCGATTTTCGTGTTCATCGTATTGTCGCTTTGGTTGTATAAAACTAAAACGGGTATGCGTTTACGCGCCTGCGGCGAACATCCGCAAGCTGCCGACAGCGTCGGTATTAACGTATACAAAATGCGTTATTTAGGTACGACTATATCGGGAGCTCTTGCCGGAATGGGCGGTTACATTTATATTGCGACGACCGCTGCGGGTACTGCGCAAAGTACCGTGGCAGGAATGGGCTTCCTTGCGTTGGCAATAATGATTTTCGGTAACTGGAAGCCCGTGGGAATATTTTTCGGAGCCTTAATGTTCGGTTTCCTGAAATGTATAAGCGCAATGTCTTCTTCGATAGACGCGTTTAAGGCGTTAGGTTTGCCGATGTATTTCTACAACATTATTCCGTATTTGGTAGTCCTTATAGTTCTTGCCCTTACGGCAAAGAAGTCGGGCTGCCCGAAAGCGGAAGGTATTCCTTACGACAAGGGAATGAGATAATCGTAAATATAATAAAAACGGTCACGGTTTTAGGTAATCGTAACAAAATTTACAGAAATCGTTTGTTGCGTGCCGTATGACACGCAACAAACGTAAAACGGAGAATTATTATGAGAATGTTCGATATTATTAAGAAAAAACGCGACGGGAAGCGTCTTTCGACGGAAGAAATCAACTTTTTCGTATCGGGTTACGTAGACGGTTCTATCCCCGACTATCAGGCGGCGGCGCTTCTTATGGCGATTTATTTCAGGGGGATGAACACGAGAGAAACCCGCGACCTTACGTTTGCGGTACGCGATTCGGGAACGAAACTCGATTTTTCCGCTATTAAAGGTATCCGCGTAGACAAACATTCCACGGGCGGCGTAGGCGACAAGACGAGTTTAGTCGTAGCCCCCATAGTGGCTTCGCTCGGCGTAAAGGTTGCTAAAATGAGCGGCAGGGGCTTAGGACACACGGGCGGCACGATAGACAAGCTCGAAGCTATCCCCGGATTCAAGACCGATTTGAGCGAAGAAGATTTTATAAAAACTGTCAACGATATAGGAATATGTATCGTAGGACAGAGTAAAGAGCTAGCTCCTGCGGATAAAAAACTTTATGCGTTAAGAGACGTAACGGCAACTATCGACAGCTGGCCGCTTATCGTATCGAGTATAATGGGTAAAAAACTCGCCGCAGACGACGACTGTATAGTTCTGGACGTCAAGACGGGGAGCGGCGCTTTTGCAAAGACGGTGGAAGAAAGCAGAATTTTGGCAAAAGCTATGGTCGACATAGGCAAAGCGGCAGGTAAAAAGATGCTCGCTCTTATCACCGATATGGACAGACCGTTGGGTAACGCTATCGGAAATTCGCTCGAAGTCATCGAAGCTATCGACACGTTGAAAGGCAACGGCCCCGCCGATTTGGAAGAAATCTGCGTTTTCCTTGCTTCGAATATGTTGTTCCTTGCGGGCAAAGGCACTCTGCCCGAATGTGAATATATGGTCAGCAAGGCTATTACCGACGGAAGTGCGTTGGCTACGTTCGGAAAAATGATTAAGGCGCAGGGCGGGAACGAAAATTGTCTTAACGACGATACCCTTTTGGTCAAAGCTCCGATAAGAGAATACGTTTACGCCGAAAAAACGGGCTATATCTACAAAGTTGACACCGAAGGATACGGCATAGCGAGCCTTATGCTCGGCGCAGGCAGAAACAAGAAAGAAGACGCGATAGATTACGGCGCGGGAATAATTTTGCAGAAAAAGACGGGCGATTTTGTGGAAGAAGGCGATATTATAGCGGAAATGTTCACTTCCGACAAAGAAAAATTAAAACCCGCTATGGATAAGTTCTTATCGTCGACGGAAATAAGAGACGAAAAGCCCGAAGAAAGGCCGCTCGTTCTCGACATAGTACAATAAAAGAAGAAGGTAGCAATGGCAAAACTGTATTTTAAGTTCGGCGCGATGGGTTGTTCCAAGACGGCGCAAGCGTTGATTACGAAATTTAATTACGAAGAAAGGGGTATGAAAGTTCTGCTCCTTAAACCGTCTGTGGACGATCGGGACGGAGCTACTATAGTAAAGAGCCGCATAGGCTTGCAGGAAGAAGCGATTACGGTTTCGTCGGACGTGGATTTGTATAAAACTTACGTCGAAAACTATAAGGAAGACTGCAACGTTATTATAGTGGACGAATGTCAGTTCCTTACGCCCGAACAGGTGGACGAACTCGGTCAGATAGTCATCGACTTCAACGTACCCGTGTTGTGTTTCGGGTTGGCGACCGATTTTACGACTCACTTGTTCCCGGGGAGTCGCAGGTTGTTCGAGATAGCCGAATCCATATCGGAAATAAAGTCGGTATGCAAATGCGGCGCGAAAGCCACCGTAAACGCAAGACTCGACGACAACGGGAATATCGTTTCCACGGGCGAGCAGGTTTGCATCGGCGGCAACGACAGGTATATAGCGATGTGCCGTCGTTGTTGGTTAAAAAAGAGAGCCGAACAGGCAAAGGAAAACGGCAATGGATAGAATAGTTATCGGTTTGTGCGGCGGAACGGGCAGCGGAAAAACTACGCTCGCCAACAGAATTTACAAGGCGTTCGGCGACGAAGCGTTGTTGCTCGGAATGGACTGTTACTACAAAGACAACCCGAATATGCCGTACGAAGAAAGAGTTAAAATAAATTACGACCACCCGAACGCATTTGACACAGATTTGTTCGTTACGCATTTGGAAATGCTTCGCCGCGGCGAAAGAATCGTGCATCCGACGTATGATTTTACTAAACACCTTCGTTCGGACAAGTGGGTGGAAACGGAAAGCAAAAGGGTAATAATAACCGAAGGAATACTGCTTTTCGAAGACAAAAGAATAGTCGATAATCTCAATATAAAAATATTCGTGGATACCGACGCCGACGTAAGAATTTTAAGAAGAATTTTACGCGACGTAAAAGAAAGGGGAAGGAGTCTCGATTCGGTAGTGAAACAGTATCTTACGACGGTTAAACCTATGCATGAGATGTTTATAGAACCTTCTAAAAGAGTAGCCGATATTATCGTTCCCGAAGGCGGACATAACGAAGTCGCTTTCGATATGATATTCAGCGCAATATTAAAGAAAATTAACGATTAAAGCGAGGTAAAGAAATGGAAATTAAAGAAATTCTTGCAAAATGCGACCACACTTTGTTGAGCCAGACGGCGACGTGGGATGAAATCAAAGCAATCTGCGACGACGGAATGAAGTACAAAACGGCGTCGGTATGTATTCCGCCCGCTTACGTAAAACAAGCAAAAGATTACGTCGGCGATAAGTTGGCTATCTGTACCGTTATAGGCTTCCCCAACGGTTACAACACCACCGCGACGAAAGAGTTTGAAACGAAAGACGCCATAAAAAACGGCGCGGATGAAATAGATATGGTAATAAATATCGGACAGCTTAAAGCAAAAAATTACGGTTACGTTCTCGACGAAATCAAGACGCTGAAAGCGGCGTGCGGCGATAAAATATTGAAAGTAATTATAGAAACGTGCTTATTGACCGACGAAGAAAAGGTTAAAATGTGCGAATTGGTCACCGAAGCGAAAGCCGATTACATAAAGACCAGCACGGGATTTTCCAAAGCGGGAGCGACTTTCCACGATATAGAGCTTTTTGCCGCGAACGTAGGAAAAGATGTAAAAATGAAAGCCGCCGGCGGAATATCAAGTATAGAAGACGCCGAAGAATTCATTCGTCTCGGTGCGTCAAGATTAGGAACCAGCAGAATAGTAAAAATCGTAAAAGCGACGGAAAAGGAGGCGTAATATGACTCAAAATCTTCACCCTAACATTCCTACTCCGCATATCACTGCAAAATACGGCGACTTTGCGGAAACCGTTCTTATGCCGGGCGACCCGTTAAGAGCGAAGTTTATCGCCGAAAATTTCCTTACCGACGCCGTTCTCGTCAACAACGTACGCGGTATAAACGGTTATACCGGCTATTATAACGGGAAGAGAGTATCCGTCATGGCTTCGGGTATGGGACAACCTTCGATAGGGATTTATTCATACGAACTGTTTAATTTTTACGACGTAAAGAACATTATCCGCATAGGAAGTTGCGGTTCGTTCGATAAAGATTTGCACGCAAGGGACATAATAATAGCTATGGGCGCATGCACGAACGGCAATTTCGCCGCGCAATACAATTTGCCGGGAACGTTCTG
>DJPE01000054.1:21306-35406 GCA_002439705.1 Christensenella sp. UBA6420 | reverse complement strand
AGCGGCGCAGTTAGGGATAAGCCCTATAAGTCCCGCGACGAACGGCTGATACCAACCGCTTTTCGCTAAAAACAGCGTTATTTTATCCTGTCCTACATAGTAGATTAACGTACCGAACGCAAAGTTTATTATAAGGATATAAATAAAGACTTTTATCGAGTGAATAAGCGGATGACCTATATAGTCTTTGAGAATTTCTTTCTTGTCGTGATGCTTGCCGTCGTCTTTTTTCAGTTCGTGATGACAGCAACCTATTTCTTCTTCGTCTTCTTCATGTGTATCTTCGTGACGAGCCGCCTTTTCTCTGTCTTCTTCGTCTTTTTCCCGGAACATTTCTTCGTTGCGTTTACGGAAAATTACGTCAAGAAGATAGCCTATAAACAAAGCGTAAATTACCTTAATAGCAAGCATGGGGAAAAGTTTCCACGCGGTAGCGGGGTTACTTATAAGTATAGGTATAGCTTCGTCACTTGTCGCTATAAATACGGCTAAAAGCGTGCCGACCGTTATATTTTTCGACAAATAAAGATTTGTCGCCATTACCGAAAAACCGCATTGCGGAATAAGTCCCATACCTACTCCGATAAGCGGCGCGTATTTGCCGCGTAAAAGCCTTTTTGCTTTCGACGCGAACATAAGTTTCTTTTCGATAACTTCTATTAACACATAGACCACGAACAGAAACGGCAAAACTTTCGCCGAATCTATAAGCGAATCGATTATTACTTCCGTCAAAATACGAATAATTCCTTTATATTAAGTTTGCTGTCGTCTACGGTAATTCCTACGTATCTGCTGTCGGGCAGGAACTTGGAATCTACTTTCGAGCTGTACTGATTTCCCATCTCCGTATCGCTGTTATCTCTGCCCGTATTGGTAAGGAATGAGTTAAGGTTGTTGTTTACGGGTACGAAGCAGCCGTCGGCTATTTCCGTTCCGTCCACGGTAAGACCTATCTTATAGCACTCGACGTCGCTTCCTTCCATACTGCCGCTTTGCAATACGATTTCGTCGGTAATAGATATTACTATCGTATGCTCCGCTCCGTCAAGTAAATTCATATTGCTTACTTTATTATCGGTGTTCCAACGCATTTTGTACTTATAGAAGAACATATAAATACCGTTTTGCGTTACTCTGAGCATAGCTCCCCTTTCGCCGGTGAGTTCTCCGTTCTTCGAGATAACGCCGTAGTCGGCTCCGTATTTAGTGAAGTACGGCGTGTTGTTTGCAAACATTACCGAGAATTCCTTTCCGCTTTCCGCAGAGAAACGTAAGTAAGTGTTCTTCGTCGCGGTGGCGAGAGCCATTCCGTAAGAGTCGGCTAAGATTACGTTCCGTCCGCTTATTTCCGCTTCGTCCGCAGGCGTACCCGTACCGGTATCGTTACCTGCGGTAAGATACATAAGGCTAAGGGCGTTTTGTCTTACTTCCGACGACAAGAATTCGTAAATCTTAACCGTGCCTTTATACGCGTAGAAGCCTACGTAACCGCCGTTTGCGGTGGTACCCGGCGCGCCTATTATTTCTTTTACGCCCGATTCGCCGATACTCGGAGTGTCGACGAAGTTTCTTCTTACCTTCGCGTACAGCAATTCTTCGCCGTTTCTTAACAGTCTTACGATTATTACGCCGCTTGCGTAGTCGTATCTCGCTTCTATTATATTCTTGATACCGACTAAATCTACCGTTCCTATTTCTTTCGTCCAGACGGTGGAGCCGTTGCTTAACTTAACCGACGCGACGTAGTTTCCGTCCGAACCTTTCACGAAGTCGAGAGAGAGTCCGCTGTCCTTGCCTACGTCGGATACTCCGCTCTTGCTTACTTTAAGAATAAAGCTGATATTGCCCATAGCGTCGGCATTGGCGTAATCGAACACTACTTTCGAGTAGGATATAGCCGTCTGCCTGTCCCTGCTATACACGCCTATGCCTTCCGACGCGTCGAATACGGCGGGCTTGTCGGAGCTTATTTCGTAAGCCTTACCGTCCCGATCGTCTTCAAATACGGAAGTAGAAGCGACAGTGTCGAGAATACATACGTAGAAGGACACGCTGTACACTTCTCTGTTCATTACGGCAAGACTAAGCGTCACTCTGTAAAGCCCCGCTTCATCAGTAGTGATATCGGAACAAAGTCTGCCGCTTACGGCGTCGGTGTATACGAACGAATAAGTAATATTGCCAGCATATCCGTCCACGCTGTTTATTGTCTTAGCGTAAATAACTTCTTCTACGGAATTAAGCGAACCGCCCATTTCGACGTAAATTACGGAGCCGTTGTCCACGGGCCAGATTCTCACGTCGCGGACGCTGCCGTCGTTATCCATTCTTATACCCATAGTCTTCAACGTGAATCCGCCGATAAACGCGGTACATTCGTTAATTACGAAGCCCGTCTTGCCCGCTTCGGAGAAGTCTACATAATTATCGTAGGAATATTCCTTAACATACTCGTAATAAGTTTCTCCGCTTTCGGAAGTCTTTTCAACGGCGGTTTCTATAACGGTTCTTTCCCCGCCTTTTATATCTATCTGATACGAGAATCTGTCGTCGAGAGTAAACACCACTCTGTAATTACGGGCGGCGACGGCGGTAGTCTTGTCTCCGTCTTTCGTGACGGTCTTGTTCGCATAGTCCAGATATCCGACTTTATCGAGATAAACGCCGAGTTTATGACGTCTTCCGTCAAAAACGTTAATATCGGAAAGGATACTTCTTACGCTTTCCGTACCGTCCGCTCTCGTTACCGTATAAGAATCCAACGTTGCTTCGCTCAATACGTTTCCGCTCGAAACTTCTATAATTCTGACGTAATAACAGAACTCCGAACCACCCTTGAAACCGAGTACCACGCGGGTAAGAGTGTTTTCGTAGAGTATCGTTTCGTAACTATACACGGAGCTGTCTTTAACTCCGAGAATAAATTCGGAATAAATATAGTCGAAATTGCCCGAATACGCGGTGGTAGAACCCTTGTTCGTAAGATAGTACGTTGCGTTGATATTCTTAGTATCTCCGAACGGGCTTGCAGTATCTGTTCCGCTCACGTTATAAACGAAATCGGAATCGGCCTTTGTCTTTACCGTTTCGTCTTCGGTTCCGTAAACTCTTACTATAAACTCGCCCGACTCTACGCTCGAAATAACTTCGCCGCCGAAGAAACTTTCCGTAAAGACGAGTTTTAGGATAAGTTCGTCGCCTACTTTAACCGAAGCGGGTTCTTCTCCTACAAACTGAACGCTCCACGTCGCTCTGTGGTCGATATACGAATAGTAATTTGCGTCCATGCCTTTTTTCAAATCGACGTAGTAATCGCCGTCGGACACTATACCGTCGTACGCTATCCTTACGAACATACTAAGGTTGTTTTTAATTTCGTTCTTGTAGTCGCTTTCCGCGCCGACAAGGCTTACTGCACTGTACGGCAATTCGCCGCCTTCGCCGTTTATACCGATATTCCTTACCACGGGATAATACGCTACCGTCATTTCTTCGCAGGAATAAATGTAATTGGAAGAGCTGTACCAACCGTCGGTAAGTTTCATCTGACATTTACCTGCGGCGAGCGTGGCTGAACCGTTCTGCGTAATGGAATAACTTACTCTCGAAGCGTAATTGTCGGGAGTCGAGCCGCCCGTCCAGGTAAGGTCGAGAAGGTCTTTTATCGTAAGATTACCGTTCGGGTCGTAACCTATAATTTCTTCGGGGTTGGTTATTTCAAAATAGTAGTCGAGTCGACCGCTGCCCGTTTCGGAATATTTGAGTTTGTCTCTTTCACCTGCGAGAATACTGATATAACCTTCGGTATTATACTCCGTACCCGCTCTGCTGCGCAGTCTTAAATTAAGGACGCGCTTAGCTATGCTGTAACCGAATTCCCCTAAAATAACGTTGTAGTTTTCGAGAGAATTAAGGTCGGCATTTTCCAAAACGTAGGAGTTAAGGTCCCCGTACGATACGTTTGCGGTAGCGAAATATGTCTTCATCGTTTCCACGAACTTATTAACGTCAATCATGGCTGTCTTAATCTGCGTTTCGGCTTGTCTTTGCTTAGCGTTCTCTTCGCTGTAATTGTATTCGGACTGTAATTCCGACAGTGCAGGGAAGCCTCTAAACACGAACCTGTAATCGGCGTCGGTAAGAGTCTGCCCGTACTTCATCGTGATTTCGCCGCCGCCCACGGCTTCTACCGTAACGGTAAGGTCTACTTTGTTTATCTGTAACGCAACGTAATAATAATCGTCGCGAGCCGCCGCAGGCTTAACTTCGTTTACCACGACGGTGTAGTTGTTATACCCGGCGAGTACGTCGTTTACTTCGGTCTTCAACGCCGACATATAGTAACCCTTGTCGTTAAAGCCGCCTACGGGCGATGCTATGCTGCTGACGGAAGAGGTCTCGCTGAACTTTTTAAGGATATTTGCGACGAACTCGTCTTCGAGGGTCTTATTGACGTTGCCGTCGATATAATAGTCTATTACGACGGAAGACGGGTCGAAGTAATTACGATAAGCGTTGTTGACGACGATTTCTTTCGGAGTGACGGTAAAGTCAAGCCCCGTAATAGTCACGTTAAAGTTCTTTGCGGAATAGAAGTTAAGATACGCTTTATATGCGCCTGCGTCGATAATCTCTCCGCTGTCGAAGTAATGGACCGTTCCTTCTTCGTCGATAAGACCGTATCTTGCTGCGAGCGGTATTACTATCTTGTTGTTGTCGTAATCGCCTTCGTCGAAACTTATCCATTCGTTAATATCGATTTCCGCTTCGGTCTTTCCTATCGCTTTCGCAAAAGACGCCTTATCTACGAACTCGAATACCTTTTCGGTAGCGTTGCTTTCGCCGTATACTTTTTCGGGTTTGTTGCCGAAAGACGTGAGCAATTCGAGGGAGATTTCCACGTCGAGTTTTCTTATCGAGAACAGCATATCCTTGTTGAGCACATTAAAGTTCTCGTTAGCTTCGGATATAGCTCCGACGTCGATTAAGAAGTATTCGCCTGCGTTAAGTATACTTGCGTTCGAGCCGTTTATCGCAAGGTTTTCTCTCGAAAAACCGAGTTCCGTCAACTTATCTTCGGAAATTCTTACGCCGTTCGCGTCGCAAACGTAATATTTGGACTCGTCGGCGACGTTAATCTCGTCGCTTGCCGCCACGCTCGACACTGCAGCAGCCGAATAGGTGCGGTAATGGATATAGTAACGGTTTGTTATTCCGTTAATGGTGAAGTTACTATAATCCGAATCGGGCATATTAAGATAAATATCTTTCGGAAGTATCGTAAACGAGCCGTCGCAGCCGTTCTTGTCGCTACTGTCGTTACTCAAAGTGTAATAGTAGTTCCAACTTAAAAGCTGTTTTCCGTCGGCGTCAACGCTTTCCGCCGCAACCTTACTTCCGTCGGGAAGTTCGAAATACGGTTTGAAGTCGTACGCGTAATAACCTATCGGGTTCTTTGCAGAAGCGTCGTAAACGCTCCACGAGTCGGAAGTATTCTTCTTGTAATACTTCACGTCAAGGTCGATATGAACGTCGTCTTTTATCGCAGACACGGTAGTCACTCTCAAATCCGCGAGTTTCACCGACGGAGCGAGCGTATCGTACTGTTTCGTAAGAGAATATCCGCTGCCCTTGTTATTTAACGTGACTTCGACGTAATTTCTGTTAATGTAATAATATGTTTCGTCGAGTTCGAAATAATAGTTGTCGGTTTTGTCGGAAGAAGCGGACATTATATATCTGCCTGCCGACGTAAGGTCGTCCGCCGTGATAAGCGTACGCAGACTTTCCGGGACGTAATCCATATCTCTTACGAACGTGAACTTAATATCGTCGCCCGTTATTTTGTCGCTGCCGACCGCTCCGTCGATAACCAACTGAGTCGTGTTCGTTATTGCGGGGGCTTCGCCGTCGTAATCTTTCTGATTGACCTTAGCCATATTGAGTACGTTTATTTTCTTCGGGTCGATTACGTACTTATATTCGTAATCTTCGTAAGTACCCGCCGCGTTTTTCTTGACGAAACGCACGGAATAGTTGACGTATTCGGCGTTTATGCTCCATCTGAAATCGTAAGTACCTGCGTTGACGGGAGTTTTTTCCACGCCGTTATCGAGATAATACGGTTCTATTCTCAAATTGTTGGGGGGCGTGGTAAGCGTAGTTTTATTTACTATCGCCTGCGTTTGCGTGGAGAAGTAAGCTCCGTCCGCTCCGCCTTCGACCCAAATATTATCCATGGCTCTCGAGTCGGCTCTTCCCGTATAATTGCCGACTACCGAATACACGCCGTCTCGTTCCGTCGTCGTGGTGAGAGCGACGTCCAGCATAATCGTGTTTATCGTAAATTCGCAAACGTAACTTAACGAAGCTTCGCTTCTTACATAGTTGTAATTGCCTAAATCGGTGACTGTTATTCTGTAATCGCCCGCTTCCCTAACGAATTCGCCCCTGACGAAATCGTCCGTTCCGTAATATTTTACGGATACTTCGTACGTTACGCCCAAAACGTCGCCCGAACAAACGGCGGGAGTCGATATCGCCACGCCCTTTGCGTTCGCGCCGAGTTTATCGTAAACGCTTCCCGTGTAGTCGAAACTTTCGTTAAGCGGGTTGACTTCTACTACTATCGGAGTAACTTCGTATTCGAACGTATCGGCGTAAATTTCTCTTTCCGTTTCGGTAATTCCGAACAATACGTATCTCGATACTGCGAGCATATTTTCTTCCGAAACGCTACCCGTAACGAAATTGCGGCTGACGACGTTTGCAAAATAGTCGTAAGTCACCGTTCCGTCGTAATCGTCGGTAGTAACGTATCCGAGTCCCGAACGAGCGAGAGTCTTGTTAGTAAATCCGAAAGTCAAAGCCTTTTTTAACTCCGCCTGCTTATCTTCGGATAAAGCGTACCCGCCGAAATCGAAACTTACGTCGGGAGCTATCAAAGATTTTCTTGCGTAAACTTCCGATTTTGCAAAGTCGAAAGTAAATTCCGCGGGAGTGACTATTATATACGCCTTTTCCGCTTCTTCTTTTCTTACTTCGTCTTTAAGGCTTGCGTAAGTTTTTTCAACGTATTCGGCAAAATCGCCCTTAACGGTGAAATTGTAATTCGGATTTTCGGCTAAAGTCCTGTCGGCTAACGTAATTTCGTATTTTCCGACGGCGTTACCCGACGGTTTCTTGAACGTAATTACTGGAGCGACGGCTTTTTCGGCGTTGTATCTGTCGTTGAAACCGATTTCGTATCGAGCTTCACATTCGCTGTACCCTTCGCCCGCAGACGCACCGTCCACGCCGTCGAAGTAAGTAACCGAACCCGTCTTAACCGACACTACCGCGTCCATCGGCAGGATGGTGAAAGCAAGGTCGTTAATCGTAGTTTCGTAATTGTCGGCGACGCCGCTTATAATCTTTATTCTGACGATATAGTCCCCTGCCGCGCAAGTCTGGTCGGGAGCAAAATCGGTAATTTTGACTTCGGGATTTGCGGCGGAGTATACTTCTATCGCAATTTTATTTTCGGCAAAAGCGGTCGCATAATCAATTAATTCCGCGAAAACCACGCCGAAAGTTTCTTCAAAAGCAAGTTCCGAGCCGTCGGATAAGGAGAATAAGTATTCTTGTCTTGCATATTCGCCTTCGTAGTTTTCTCCGTATTTTCTTAAATCGGGAGCTTGCGTTGCGTCGAGAGTAACGTTCTTACGGGTGATTACGAAATCTGCCCCTGTATATTCAGCCACTTCGTAGTTGGGAATATATCCGTCCGCGCCTCGTAAAATTGCGTAAGTACCTACGTTTTCCGACGACGCGTCGCTTCTTTGCAAGGTATAAGAAGCTATGCTGTCCACGTAGCTTTCTTCCCCGTTTTTATAAAGGGTAATCGCTCCGTCGCAACCGTCGTAATAACCGCCTATAAGTATATCGTACTCGGAAGTAGCGGCGTTATACTCGTACGCTCTGTAACGGAAACGCATATCTCTCTCGCCGTAAACTTTCGTATGGGCTTCGGCGACTATTTTTATCTTCTTAGCCGCTATCGTCAGCGTGGCGGGAACGAACGACTTGATTTCGTAGTTATTTGACAGACTCCGATCGAGTACCGGAATTAGTTTATACGTTCCTGCGGGGATAGCGTTGACGAATGCGGTCGAGAACTTTTCGAAAGTATAAACTCTGCCCGCCGCATCCGCTATCGAGAACTTAACGGTTACTATCTCGTCCTGCGTTTCGCCGTAAACCAAAGGATTGCCGTCGGGATAACTTTCTACTCCGCCGTTGTTTATATACTTGGACGCATGCCAACCGAAAATAAATTCGCTTCTGCTTTCGCCGAAGATTATTTCGGCGTCTTCGGCAATAACAGCGATGTTCTTCGGGACTATATCTATCTTTACCGAATCGTTAAGGTACGGGTTGTTGGCGGCGTCGCCTACAAACTCTATTACCATGGTGTAACTGCCTACTTCGGTGGGCCATTCGGTAAACTTAACGTTGTTTTCGTTAAGGTAATAAACGCTGAAAAGAGAATCCGCACTATTTTCGAACGTGCTACCGTTTATCAATTCTACGGGATTGCCGTTAAAAGTTCTGTACCCCGTTACGGAGAAGTCGGGGCGAGCGTCCTTTTCCGTGCCGTATTCGAAGCTGAATTTCGGGTTGGATTCGGTCGTGCCGAAATCGGTGACGAGATTATGTCTGTCCTTTACGGTGACTTCGTAGGTAGTCTGCACCTTTTTGCCGGTTTTGTCTTCGAACGTAACGTAAATGGTCGCCGTCCTGTCGCTGCCACCGTTAATTTCGCTCGGGTCGAATTCCTGCGAATTTATTTCGATAAGGTTGCTGTCGAGTCTTAACACTTCGCTTTCGCCGTTATCGTACACGACCATTACCGTGCCGCCTTCGTAAGACAATGCGGTTTCGTTCTCGACGTAAACCGTCTTCGGATAAGTCTGCATAGACACGCTTACGGCTTTCTTGCGGGTAATCGTGATCATGACCGTCTGCGCTTTCGACTCGTCGCCGTTGTAGACTATCGTATGCGCTTGCGTTACGCTGTCGCTATCGCCGAAATCGACCTTAGTCGGGTCGAACGAACAAACAACGTTGCTCAAACTTATAGTCTGTTCGTACACAGGGCTGTATTCCGTGCCGTCGTTTCTTACAAAATGAGCTTTAATGGTGAACGCGTCGGCGGGGATATTCATACCTTCTTTTATCGTGACGGTATCGGGACTTACGATAAGTTCTTTGAAAATCTTTTCTTTGACCGACACGACGAACTTGCACTGCAAGCCGAGATAGCTTATAGCGACGGCTTGTTCTCCCGCGACGTTCCTGTCGTAACCTTCCACCGAGTAATCGTCTTCGGAAAGGTCGGCTATCATAACGATATCCGCGTCGGCGACGTTAAGGTATTCGACTCTTATAAACGAACCTGCGGGGAAAACGAAATCTTCTCTCTCAAAGGCATAAACGGTGGAAGAAGTTTCTCCTTCTATCCCGAAAGAAATTTTCTTAATTACGTCCTTGTAACAGTCTATCGAAAATTCACATTCCGCGCTTTCGTCTGTTACGGTATCGGTGACTATTATTTTTATAGTTTGCTTCTTATTGATCTCTCCGTCGTTCAAAGTCGTATCGAGAACGCTTATCTTAACGGAGAGTTTTCTTGCGATGGTTTCGGTAGTTTCGTAAAGGGTGTATTCTCCGTCGGTCGACAGATAAGAAATATTGCCGTCGTCAAGGATATATTCCATACCGTTGTTATACGCTACGGATACCTGTATTCCCGCCAAATCGAGCTCTGTTTCGCCTGCGACATAAACCGTCTTGGTAGGTTCTTTCCTTACGATAACGGAAGAAATCTTCCTTGCGACTACGGTGACTTTGCCGTCGAGAACGAAATTGTCGTCGTATCTTACTTTTACCGTTCTTTCGCCGAGCGTATAGTCGTGTCTGTCGTAATCGAGCATTGCGGCTGTGATATTAACGGTTTCTCTATCGCCGTTTTGTCTTACTATAAGTAACTTAGCTTCCGCAGGGATAGTAACGGCAAGTCCTTCCGTTACCCGTCCGAAATCGGAAAATCCGTCGAAAAACTCTACGCTTACGACGTTGTTTGTTACCGTCACGGGGATTTCCGCAAAGTATCCGTGCGAAAGGTCGCCGTAATACACTCTCGTGACCGTGCTGCCCGTAGCGATGTATTCGGTATTTTCGAAAGTCCACTCGTCACCTGAAAAGTCGGTAAAGGTATCGGTAGTTCCGTCGGCGTACTTAACGTAAACGGCAAGTCCGTCCGAAACGAAACTTTCGCCCAGGACATAACTTAATTTAACTTCGCCCGTTTCCGCGGACAAGGAAGAAACTTCTTTAATTACTATAATTTCGTACCCGAACGTAACGGTCCCCGGGTATTTAGCGTCGGCATAGACGAAATTTACCCTTACGTTTCTGCCCGCGGTCTTCGTATATTCCGCGACGGGATTTTCCGCCATATCGGCGGTGAGCGTAACGGTCTTTTCCGTGCCGTCGTTATATTTTATCGTGACGCTTCCGTCGCTTAAAGCTAACGTTTCGCCCGTCTTATATACCTTTCTCGACGGAGCGACGAAATTCTTTACTTCGGAAACGAACTTTTCCGCGACTTCGACTTCCACGACTTTGCTTATGAATTTTACGCCGTCGCTAAGGTAATACCTTAATTCGTAACTGCGTTTTCCCGCCGTTCCCGTAGAAAAATCATACTCGTCCGCGAGCATATCGACGGTAACGTTCGATACGGTGGCGCCCCCTTCGAACGCCTTGAAGTTGCCGTTGGTCATGCGTATTCTGTACTGCCATTCGGTGACGTCTATATCCGCTCCGTCGCGATAATAAATTCTGTCACCGACGTTAATTATAAGTTCTTCTTCGACGGGTTCCACTACCTTAACGCTCTGCTTAACCGACAAACCGTCGCATGTAATTTTTATTTCGTAAGTACCGTTCTTGGCAATATCGAATTCCTGCCAGTCGACGGTAACGCGTTCGTCGGTTAAAGAAATCGTTTCTTCCGCGCCGTTATTGTAAGTCATTTTTACCGCCGCTCCCGAAAAATCTACTCCGCCCACGTTATCTCTCGGTTGGTCCTTGACAGGGGCGACTAATTCTATCTTGTTTGCCTTGACCGCTTCTACCGTAACAATAAATTCGGTGGTGAAACCTTTGTAGCCGACGGTGACGTAAACTATCGTACCCGCCGCGGTGAAAGTATCGGTGAGTTCTCCGTTGATTTTTACGGAAAAGTTATCTTTGTCGAAATACTCGCCGTCTTTAAGCACGTCTATCCATTCGGAAGTGTTGTTGTTGTACGAAACGAAAAGTCTTGCTCCGACGAAATCTATCTTTTCGCCCACGACGTAGTTTACTTTGGTCGGGGCTTCAATATTGATTGTATAAATAGCTTTCGGTTCTACTGCGATTTCGCACAGAGCCGTAGCTCCGCCGTACGAAACAATAAGCTGGCGGGAACCGGGCTGAGTCGTGTCGAAATTGCCGACCATATCTTCGGTCACGGGTAAAGTTTCCGAAAAGCCGTTGGTGTACACAACCGTAATAAACATACCGTCCACACTCAAAGACTGTCCCTGAACGTAAGTCTTTTTGTAATCTCCGTCGACTACCGTAATACTTTCGATAGGCGCGTTGGAGACGGTGACTTTTATGTAAGCGGAAGCTCCGCCGTATCTTACCGTCAGAATCTGTTCCCCTATCTTCTGACTGTCAAAATCGGAAATCATCGAAGAATCGAGAGCCACCGTAGAAACCGAACCGTTTTCCCGGTAAACGGTTATTGCAGCATTATTGAAGTCGAACGCGTCGCCGCGATAGTACGAAGTCACGGGCATCGTCGTCACGACGATACTCTCTATCGGCGATTCTCCTTCGGCGCAGGCGCTCAGACACAAACACCCTACCAGTAATAAAATTGCTGTAATAATTATCAGTCTTTTCTTCATTTATTCCTCCGCCCGAAAAAGGGCATAGTTATGGCATAATAATATTTATTAAATTATATCATACGTTTATAGGAATTACAAGACTTATTATTTATTAAAATACCCACTAAAAAAGCGAACCGTAAGTCCGCTTCCTTTCGTCTTAAAGTAAAATTTATTTTTTCTTTCTTTTCTCGGAAATCAGCGTTTTGTAATACGCTTTGTCTTCGTCGGAAATACGATAACTTTCTCTCGCTTTTTGCAAACTTTTGATATAAGTAAAATCGTTTATTTTTTCGGAATTATTAAGGAAAAACAACGTTTCGTTTTTGTGCTCTATGAGAGCCGACGCGCAGAACCATGCTACCGCCATATCGACGTAATATCTTCCGTACTCTATTTCGTCGAACAGCTCGAATATATCGGTTATATACTCATCGGATATATAGGAAAACAGTATTATTATTCCGCACCTTGCTTCAAATTCGTTTTTCTCTTTTGCCTGTCGTAAAGCGAACGAAAACAGTTCGTTTCTATCCTTTTTCGGACAATAAATTTTTGACATAACTCCGTCCACGTGCGACCAGTTGTCGATATTTTTCGCCCAGTTTTTTATTGCGGCAATTTTTTCGGATAAAGCTGTATTCTTATTCTTGACTATGATAAGTCCTTGCAAAAGGGTGATTTCGTACACCTTTTCGGACGGATATTCGAGGACTTTGTTTCCGCAAGATAATAAATATTTAGACAGTTCCGCTATTTGTTTAGCCGTAAGACCGTAAATTTTCATTGCGGTTTTTATGATTTTTGCGTCGAATTCGGCTTTCCTTTCGCTTCCGTTTTTTGCTAAAAAATCGCAAAATTCAGCGTAGCTTGCGTCCTTTAATTCTACGCCGTTTATAATAAATTCCATCTTAATATTTCTTTCTGAAAATAGCGAACAGCAACACCGCAAGCACCGCTACTCCCACTATCGACACGCAGATAGCGATAATAACCACCGTGTTTGCTCCTTCTATCGGAGTAAGCAACACGAACTCGCCCAAATCGGTCGTAGTGAACGACACGTAGCCGTCGGAATAAGACGCGTTGATAAATTCGTAAGAGCCGTCGTTTCCGAAGTGGATAATTCTGTAATAATTTTTATCGGCTAATTTCGACGGCACTTTTATACGAACGTTAATCTGTTCGGTCATTTCGGCGTATTCTCCGTCGAGATACATATTTATTACGTAAGCGTCGGCTTGCTCGTACTCTTCGAAAACCCTGTTGTTTCCGAAATATTTTTCTATCTTTTCGTTGATGGCGACGTATTTAGGGTTAGCTTTGTTTATCCCCACGTCGAAAAATTCCAACGTATAGTACGGGCTGAAACTACCGCGCAGTATAAGGACTGTTTCGCCGCCGTTTTCATACGTACGCTCGGTGTCGGGATTAGCGTTTATTACAATCGTCGCTCCGACATAAACGAACTCGTAAACCGAACTTTGCGCAAGCTCGGGCACGAGTAAAAAGCCCGTGGTGGGGAGCTTAGGTTCTCTTTGAATAATCGCGGGAGCGTCGAGAGAGCTCACGTCGTCGCCGTCTACGAAGCCGTCGTAGACTACCGAAGTGCGATAAGTTTCTCCTTCGTTTACTTCGCAATAGCTTTCGCCGTTAATTTTCGTGGAAACGTAAAGTTTCTTCTTCGACACGGTAAGATTAGCGGTAGCGGTATAATTTTCGCCGCCGATATTCACCGTAATCACCCGCGAATAGGTATCGGGTAAGCGTATTTCGGCTGTGTTTTCAAAAGTAACGCTATCTATTTCCACCGTTACCTTTTCGCCGTTCAGAGTAAAAGCGAGAGCTTCGAACAGCGGATTTTTTACTTCGTTTTCTCCGCCTAAGGTACTGAATTTTCCGTCGGCGGTAATAAAGTTTTTGCCGCAATACTCGACTTTTTCCGTTTGTTCTATCATAAGGACGGAACTTGCGTCTGCTGGCACGTTATACGACAAGCCGCAAAATACCGCAGCCGCCAATAAGATAAACAATATCGGTATCCCGATTAAACAAATCGCCTTTTTACGCATTATTCCCTCACTTTTACTATGATTAACGCCACCGCTATTAA
>DJPE01000054.1:0-21256 GCA_002439705.1 Christensenella sp. UBA6420 | reverse complement strand
ATACCGACGTATAAAAGCCAGTCGTAATTCTTGTCCGCTTTTACTACAACGGTATCGGTAGGCGCAAGCAAAGCGAACGCTTCGAGTTTATCGGTCGAGAACACGAGATAATCGCCTTCTTTCGTAGCTTCTATAAGTTCCACTTCGCCTTCGCCGGATATTCTCGCGACGTAATACTTATTTTCGGTTTCGCCGTCCGACGGGAAAGCGTCGAAATAGTATTTTGCTTTGATTTTAACCGTCATAGAATCGTTGCCGTAGGCTACTATACTGCCGTTACTTAATTTAAGGTAGTACACGTCGAATACTGAATAGTCGGCGAGATTTTCGTCGGTAAGGCGAGCCGATTCGAACACGGTAACGTACTGGTTATATTCTATCGTATCGGTGGTACGCACGATTAAACTTACGTTACTGTCGAAAGAACCTTCTATAAGCACTTCTCCAGTCGTAGCAAACTTACTGTTGCTGACCGATTTATTGAGTAATTTCTGATTTACGTTCAGGATACCATGCTTATACTCTACGTTATAATTCTGCGAGACCCCGCCGTAAGGCATCATTCTGTACACTCCTGCGTTAACGGGTTCTCCGTCGAGTTTCGCACCGTTATCCACGGAATAATATTCTATCGCGGGCATCGTAGTAAATACCGCATTCAGGCTTTCGGAATTGACCGTACCGGTCACATCGAATGTCGGCGTAATCGTCGCGCCTTCGGTCACGGTATAGTCTTTTATCTTTACGGTGACGGTGACTTTCGTTATTTCGAACGGCACCTTATAATCGTCCGCTATATCAAAGTTCTTCATACCGTTATTTATCGACACGAGATATCGGCCTACGCTCACGGGGTACTTTTCGCTTAGTCTTTCCGTGCCGTAATTATATGCGTGACTCGTTCCGTTTTCGTCCAAATAATCGAAAAACAGGTCGGGACGATAAATCTTGCCATTATAGTCGAAATACACGTCTACGGATACTTCTTTGCCCGTGTACGGGTACCCGGAGTACACGTTAAACGTAGCTCTCATTTCTCGGCGTTTTATCGTGAAGGCGGTTTCGCCGCGTTTCGCGTCGAAGTTGGCGTTGCCGCCGAATTCGGCTACTGCCGTATATTCGCCTGCGTCCGCAGTCCTTATGTCGGTAACATAATTTCCGTCGGCGTCGTAATAGTTTACGGCAAGGTCGTCAGAGAAACGATAGTTTTTGAAGTCTTTTATCGCTTTAGCGGTAAGGCCGCCGTTAACGGCTCCGTAAACCTGAACCGCGTCGCCGCCGAACACTATGTCAACTTCGGCTTTACGAATAATAAGTTCTATACTCTTCTGCGAAGAAACGTAGTTGGTGTCGGTGACGGTAAGTTGTACCTGATACGTTTCGGCAAGAGAAGGAGCTTCTGTCGAGTTGTAATGAATAGCGTCGCAGATATAGACTAACGTATGGCTGACTTCTTCGTAAGTTCCGTCGGGCAAAAGCACACCCATCACCGCAGCTTCAACTGGGTGTCTTTCCGAATCGTAAGTGACTTCGTGACGGATATCAATCGCATTCTTGTGTTCCGCATCGCTGTAAAAACGTATGTCTGCCGTCGCGGGAACTATCTGACCTTTAAGGATAATAACATTATTTTCGGAGGAGAAAATATAGTTATCGTCGCTGATGCCCGTAAAAACGGCGGTTACGTCGATAAGAGAATTTTCGCCGTTTTCATCGAGAACGTTTATTCTGCCGAATTTACTTTGAGCCAAGTCGAAAATAAGGCTCACGTCGTCGCCGTCGACGATACCCGATTCCGCCACGCCGTCGACTTTCGTAAAGACATAGTTATTATTTTTTATAAGTCCTTCGGTGACTTTATCCGTAGCGTCGTAGGTCTTTTGTATTATTTCGCCCGCTTCCACGGCTACGGGACGTTTGTTTATTATAAGGTTAGGATAATAATCGGTTCCGCCGACGTCGTAAGACACTACTATTTCGTAGTTTCTCGCGATACCGAACTTGCCGTCGCCGTCTATCGCTATCCTAATTTTATAATTGCCCGCGTCTATGGGCGTAACGATTTCCGTCATATCGGAGTTAAGAATTTCGTAATAGGGATGAACGAGTCCTAATTCCGTAATGCCGTCTACGGTAGCTTCGGCGTATTCCGATATATGTTTAATATAAAAGTCGTTCTTGTACTTAGGATATTCGTCGTCTTCTCCTACGAAGCCCGTATAGTTAATCTTATATGTAGGATAACTTAAAGTCTTATCATAAGTTTTGCTTACGTCGATATAAACTCCCGTATCGGGGTCTTTGTCGGTGATTATGCTTACGGTAAGTTTGTTCTTGACGACTTTAAGGTAGTAATACTTTTCGGGTATCGCTTTATAGTTTTGACTTGCGTTGACGCTTATTGCGAAAACGTATTCCCCTACGTCTTTGCAAGCGTCGTACGGAGCTATATCCTTATCTGTAATGTTATTTTTATCCGTACCGATAAACAATCCGACGAACCTTATCTTGATTCCGTCGGTACCGATGTTTTCTTCGTACTCGTTCATCGGTTCCGTACCCGCCATTCTCAACACGCCCGGCGTTACTTCCCTTCCGCTATACACGCAGTAATCGTAATAAAAGTAGCTGTTTATTGCGGTTTTTATAGCCTTATCCGGGTCGCTATTATAATCTGTCTTAAAGTCGGCGTATTCGAGAATTTTACGCGACGTGCCGGTATCTGTGTCGTACCTGTAAATTTTATCGAACGAGTAAGCAATATTCTCGTCGAATTCGCTTCCGGCATACTCAAAACTCTTCGAGCCGTAAACTATTATACTGCTGTCCGCAGGCAGAATTTTGATAGTCTTCGTAGCGGAATGGTCGAGATAATAGTTGTCGGGGGCGACTCCGCCTACCGTACTTATAAAACACTGCGAGTTGACGGTGGCGTCTTCGGGGGTTTCCGTCCAGTCAATGGTTATTCCAGCGACCTGCGAAGTGATACTTTCGTCGCTGCCTTCATCTCTTACCCAACCCGTAATAAGGAATTTCGCTTTCTTCTCTAACTCGGCGTTAGGCGTCTTGTAAATCTTGTAAGGAACGTATTCTTTATACTGCGGGTCGAAGTCCGCTTCGTCGAATTCTATGTAGACTTTAAGATCTTTCTTTTCGATTACGAAAGTGTATTCCCTTTCGAAACTTACAAAGTTTTGGTTATAATTTACGCTTTCTTCGCTGTTTACGTAATATTTTATTTTGTATTCGCCCACGTTAAGCAAGCTCTTCCTGCCGCTTATATCGTAGTTTACGCCGGCGATTTTCATTGCGATATTCGCAGCGGTTGTTACGTCAGACGGCAAAGATTTTTTGTACTTATAAATATCGTTTGCGTACAGAACTCCGTCTATCGTGGTAATAACGTTGATTTCGCCGTTGTTCATACTCTTGTTTATGAACGTAAGGTCGTAACCGAACGCAACGGGGTTTACGTCGCTCTCTTCGTCGTATCCGCTATAAATCATCGTGTAAATATCGTTGACCAAACTTATAGCTTCCGACTTGGTGACCTTAAAGGTGTAATCGGAAGACTTTTCGATGGTAAGTTCTATCATGAACGTACAGTTATAGGCGTCGTCGTAAGTAAAATCTGCACTTTCGGAGTCGAAGAAAATATTATCGGTGTTCGTTATTACCGCTCTTACGGTAAGCGTGTACTTGCCTGCGTCTATAGCTTTTTCCAACCGAGTGCCGCCGGCTACGCTGATTATTTCGAAAATAGTCGCGCTGCCCCATACCGATTCGGCTGTAATCGGACTTCCGTCCGCCCCTATTCCCACGAAATAGTCGTTAAAGTTATTGAGTTTGTAGCCGTTTTCGTCGCCGTCGTACTCGACGGTATCCATCTTTACGCCGTTTTTAAGACCTATTTTAATCTTGTTCAAGGTAAGTCTTACTTCGTATCTTTCTTCGCTTGCGGCGTAGTTGTCGGCGTCGTTACCGTCGGGTTTTGCGTAAACTTTAAGTATGTATTCGCCCGATTCGATAACTTCGGTTCTCGTTTCGTCTTCTTCTTCGCTCTTAACGGGAGTTTCGCCGATATTCGGAGTGTAACCGATAACGTACATGCCTAATTTACCGGGTCCGCCGGATATTATATAGTCGATTACTGCTTGTTGACCCGTGTAATCTTTGGTCTGAACCGCATCTACCGACAAAGTGAGCGGTTTCCGCCTTACGTACAAAACGGCGTCGACGTACTTAAACACATAATTGTGTTTAGCCGCGCCCGAAGTCTTGACTCTGCCGTCCTGCCCTGCCTTATCAACGCCGCCTTTAAGTTCCACTCTCGCGGTGGCGTTACGCTGTTCGGGGTCGCTTATATCTATCTCGTCTCCGTCGACGAAACCGCAATACATTATGAAATTGCCGCCGTCGAGATTATTCGGGTCGAACGCGTAAACGGTATTCTTGCCCGCAAAATCCTTGTCTACCGGGTTACCGTCGCTGTCTATGTACGCTTCGTGCGCCGTAATATCGGTAATATATTTGTAATCGGTGTATTCCACTTCGGGGTCGCCGTAAAGTCTGTGCGCGTAGGTAAGATAAACCACTACTTCTTTTGCTGTGACCTTGAACGTAAACGTGTCGGTATACGGCTTATAGTTAGTCGTGGCGGGAATATTCAACGTAATAAAATATTCGCCCGAAAGTATAAGTTTCTGCACGTCGTCGTCTGCGAAAACGTGGTTATGCGCAGTATCGGTACAATCGGTAACGAACCTGTCTACGTGAAGGAATAAAGAATAGTCTTTAAGCTGTGTGGCCTCGGGGTGTCCCGTTATATCGACTTTATACTTAAAAACGTCGTCAATATGCGATTTTTTATCATAGACTACACTATAATTATCGTCTTCTTTTATTTTAATCTGATTGGTCAGTTCGCACTTTTCGATAACGAGTCGGGCGTAATTACCCTTTTTCATCACTACTTTGTAATTGGTAAAAGCATATCCTTGATTAACTTCGAGCCGATAGCTGTCCCCTTCGTCGGAACTTATCGTGTCGACATTGATTTCGACGCCTTTATCCGAATCGTACCAACTCAAAAGTTCGTATGCGTTAAGAGCTATTTCTTTATAGTCGCCCACATTACCGGAGTTTTTCAAAATCATAAAATTGCTTCTCAGCGTATCGCCGTATGCGAAGCCT
This sequence comes from Christensenella sp. UBA6420, assembly GCA_002439705.1. Lineage (GTDB taxonomy): Bacteria > Bacillota > Clostridia > Christensenellales > DTU072 > CAG-1782. Next base: position 16,063 of record DJPE01000054.1, on the reverse strand, counting down.
TCGCCGTCTTCGAGTTCTTCGTTAAGGAAGCCGCTTATTCTGAGTTTTACGAACGTGCTGTCGCCGTAGTAATCGCTCAGTTCGCTTTCCAAACAGAAACCGGACTTTTCGGTTCCGCTCACGCCGTTCCAAACGTAAAAGTAGTAATACCCGTCGGGAATACCCGCTCCCGTGACGGCTACGTACATGTCGGTAGCGTATCTTCTTCTATACACTACGTCGTTGCCGCCGACAAATTCAACGGTAAGAGATAACGGAATGATTTTTCCGTTTTCGATGTCTTCGTAGCCGGTGCCGTTTACTTTGTTCGACGCGTTTATCAAATAGCTGTTAATAGTGGACGTAATCTGAGAACCTACGGCGGAAGAACCTTCTTTCTTCTGCAAATAGAAGTTATAAACTATCGGCACTTTGTCACCGGCTCCGGGATAAGCGTATCTTATATCGGACACGAACTCTATTATAGAGTTGTCTTCGGCGACTATTCCTTCCGCAGTAACGTCGTAGCCGAGAATTTTGTTAGTTCCGTCGTAATTCTTATCGAGAGTTATGGCGTTTATGTTTATAGTGATTTCTTTCTGTCTTACGTCCAGCATCTGCAACGAAGAGAACGTCATTCTGAAAACGTTGGTTCCGGCGTAAGACGGGACGTCCAGAACGCCGTCGGTTACGGGAAGGCTTTTTGAAGAGTTGTCGGTAGAATAAACTACGGTCGCGGTATAAACGACGTAGTATCTGCCCGTATATAAACGATTGTTGTACGCGGTGTATTTATTCCCGTCCCTATCGGTAAAGATAGCGTTACTTGCGGAATTATTCATTATCGCGGTAACGGGCGTAAGGTAAAGAGTATTAAGACGGCCCGCAGCCGAAGACGGTTCTCCTATTACTATCTGCCAGTCGGAATGTTCTTTTATCGTAAATATTCCGCTGTTTTTTGCGGTTTCGGTAGCTCCGACCATTACGATATAATCGACAAAGTTAAAATCTGTAGGACGCATATAAGTACCGTAAACGACCGAATCGGGGAATCTGTCTTTACCGTCGACTTCGGGTCCGTTTGAAAACTTCACGCTGAGTTCGTTGGGGTCTATCGAGTAACGCGCGCCTAAGTTATAACCTTTCGCCGTCAACGCACACTGCACGCCGTTTGCCAAAGGCACGACGACGTAGTTCTGCGTAACGTAATACCATGCGTTTTCGTTTACTATATCGGACACTTCGATAAACGCTATCTGCAAGAATATCGTCTTATTTTCGCCTATAGAAGAGTCGTTAAACTCCGTACCGTCGAAAGCAAACAATTCTTTTCCCGCCACGGCATCCGCATCGACCGCAAGCCCGCCTATTTTTTCCCACACGGTAGAATTCATGCTTACGTTCGTGAACAACTTATCGGCGTCGGCGGTAGTATCGTATGTTTTGCTGCTTTTTACGGATATACCGGTTTGACTGACGACGTCCACGCTCAAAGTACGCCTTTCTATCGTGATTTCCTGCGAAAATTCAGAGCCGCCGGTCTTTACGACGACAGGTTCGAAAATATCGTATTTGAAGCCGGTGGAGCTTCCGATTTTCAGCATATATTCACCGGCGTTGCGGACGATTTGTCCAGCTTCCACTCTTTCGTACGTTACGTTTTCGCCGACGACGACTTTCTTGTACCACTGCACGCTGAGATAATCTTTCAGAGCGGCAAGATTAGTACCAGAACTCGTGGCGTATTCGCTTCCGAAACCGTTACCGACAGAAGAAACGAAAGACCTGTTGTCGGCGGAAAAATAAAATCTGTCTTCCGAAGCGGAAATATTGCCGTCTTTGTGAATAGAAACGACACCCGACATATCCGCGCCGGTGTACGTTCTTATATCCTTGTTAAGACCGAAGTTATCTCCGTAAGGTCTGAGCTGTTCGGCGTTAAGAGTAATTTCCGACGTGAATACGAAATTGTAATCCGACATATCTACCGTAATCGTTTCGTCCTTAATAGGAACGCCCGTCACAGCCGTGCCCGCATACTCCGTAAACGCATTGAAATGATACCGTACGGTCGCCGAAGTCATTTGATAAACTCCCGCTTCTTTCAAATCGTAAATATCTACGGAAACGCTCTCGCCTCTATAATTTTTGCCTTCCATCGTTGCCGATACGAGTATGGCGAAATCCTTATCCGTAGTTTCGTCCGCGGCAAAGTCGTAAGGAACGTTCGGCGACGTTTTTGCGGAAAGGTTCACGGTAACGCGGTTCGTCAATCCCTGTTCGGGGTGATCATCGCTGACTGAGCCCCTATCCTGCAACATATCCGTAACGCGTTGAAAAGTTAATATGCCGTATCCGTTGTTATCGAAAAGCGTATTTACCCAATAGTCTTTCGAAGCGGGGTCGTTGGCGTCGATATTTATTTTATACATATTGATTTCGTTCGAATCGGCTCCCGCTTTCGTTTCGTAATACTTTGTAAAATAAGCCGAACTTTCTTCGTCCACGTAAGCGGTCAATACTTCGTCCACGTCCGTACCCGGCACGTGAGTAATTTCACCCCAAGCGAAAGCGTCGTATGAAGTCTTTATATTGGCAACGCCGAATAAAGTCGCCGCGACGATAAACGCCGCCGTAAGTAAAACGCAACTAACTGCGAAACTCAACTTCTTAACGTTATTATTTTTCATACGACCTCCAAAGACAAAGATATGTTTCCGTATATATTATATTATAATATATTCATATAGTCAACAGCGAATTTTCTCAGAGTGTCATAAAAATAGTGCTTTACGTTTTTATAAAAAAATAAACGTAACGAAAAAACCGCCGATTCGGTTAAAAATCGACGGTTCGTTTTTTGCTGTTTTATTAAAAAACTTATTTGCGTTTTTTCGCAGGTTTTTTCGATTTTTGCGAAGTCGCAGCGTAGACGGGAGTCACGATTTTTTCGGCGAGATACTGAACGTAGTTTGCCGTCATAAGTCCGTAAACCGCGCCGCCGAACACGAGCAGTAACGCTACGAAAATGATGCTGACAAATCCGCTCGTAACCGCGGCTATCACGAACGGAGCCGCCACGGCTATCAGAAGGAACAGATTGTGTAAAGGCATAGAAACGGTAAAAATTGCGGCGTTTCTCATCTTATCTGCGAAATTTATATCATACATAACTATCGTGGGCAACAGTAAAAGCACGAAAACAAGTCCGAAGACTGCTATAATCGAAGCGAGAATAACCAGTATCCATTCGCCCGCTCCTGCGGTCCCCGCCCAAAATCTCGACAGGAAGAATACGTATATATCACCTACGCTGCCTATGATTACTCCCGCTATCAAAGTAGCTATGAGAGTCTGCCACCAATACTTTTTTATACCTCTGAAAAATTCGACTATTACTCTCGGAACGTCGTTTCCGTAGGAATCTTTTTTTGTCACAAACGAGTCGTTCCAAATAAATTTCACGCATAAATGCATCATTCCCGAAAGACCGATTCCTGCAATAAATATGCCTATTCCCGCAAAAAGGAAAGTCCAGTAATAGACGGAAAGCATTTGAATTTTTACCGTGAGAACGTCGGACGCTTCGCTAATACCTATCCCTACTCCCGAAAGGAAGTAAGGAGTATCCGTAACGCCGTTAAGCCAATAACCTAACTTTTCCGGCCCGAGTACGGATAACGTGACGAACACCGCAAGCAGCGGCAATAACGTAACTATGAACAGCAAATTCGCCAACAACAACTGTCCGTTGTGCGCGCCGAATACGCTGCCGAAATACTTGAACCTTCCCGTAATCGGAGCGGATACGCCGCCGTCTTCTCTTGCTTCCGGCGCAAATTTAAGGTGTTTAAGCAGTCCCAAACTCGCGCTTTTTTCTTGTTTAGCCATTATTTTACCTCGCTATAAAGTATAACACTATAGTATTTTATCATATCGTTCGGGAAAAGGCAACATTGAAGATCGTTCCGACTGCGCCTGTCCCCTGCGGGCGTAAACCGTTCGAAATAGGTTGCCCTATTATCTACGCTCCTTCATCATTGCTCTCATTCTTTCTGCGTGGTCGAGAACCGACTTCCTTATACGCAGACTCTTGGGCGTAACTTCGAGTTCTTCGTCGTTTTCCAAAAATTCGATACATTCTTCCAGGCTGAACTTTCTCGGCGTTTCTAAACGTAACGCTTCGTCGCTGCCTGCCGCGCGCATATTCGTAACGTGTTTCTTCTTGCACACGTTTACGGGGATATCTTCCGACTTAGGAGAATATCCGACGACCATACCCGCGTACACGGGCGTACCCGGTTCTATAAACAGAGTGCCTCTTCCCTGTGCGTTATAAAGTCCGTATGTTACGGCCTCGCCCGTTTCCCACGCGACCAACGCCCCGTACGGACGGCGGGGCATCTGACCTTTTGCGGGTTCGTATCCGCTGAATACGCTGTTCATTATACCTTCGCCGCGGGTCTGCGTCATAAAGTCGCTTCTGTATCCCAAAAGCCCCCTTGCGGGAATCTTAAATTCGAGTTTTATTCGCGTGCCTTGCGGATGCATATCAATGAGTTCTCCCTGTCTTCTGCCCATTTCTTCCATGACGGAACCGACGCATTCACTCGGAACGTCGATGACGAGATTTTCCATAGGTTCGCACAAAACGCCGTCAATGGTCTTATATATTACTCTCGGCGTGGACACCTGGAATTCGTATCCTTCCCTACGCATATTTTCGATAAGTATCGAAAGGTGAATTTCGCCCCTGCCGCTTACCAAAAATTCGTCGGTGGACTTTCCTTCTTCCACTCTCAAAGACACGTCTTTAAGAAGTTCTTTCATAAGTCTTGCTCTCAGGTTACGGCTGGTGACGAACTTGCCTTCCTTGCCCGCGAACGGACTGTCGTTTACCGAGAAAATCATCTGCAAGGTAGGTTCGCTTATTTTAACGAACGGAAGGGGCTCTATGCAATTCGGCGAGCAAACCGTTTCGCCTATCGTTATTTTTTCGATACCGCTGAAACTTACTATATCGCCGACCATAGCCTGTTCGACGGTGGTTTTGTTAAGTCCGGAGAACTGATAAATATTCGTGACTTTACCTTTATACCTTTCGTCGCTGTGAGCGTTGCAGATGACGACTTCCTGATTTTGTTTCATTACGCCGCGTTCTATTCTTCCTATTGCTATACGACCTACGTAATCGTTGTAATCGATAGCTGATACCAAGGCTTGCAACTCGCCTTTTTCGTCCCCTTCGGGCGGGTCGATGTGTTTTATTATGGTTTCGAACAAAGGTTGCAGATTAGTTCCCGGTACGTCGGGGCTGTAAGAAGCCGTACCTGCTCTGCCGCTGCAATAAATAACGGGGCTGTCGAGCTGACTGTCGTTGGCGTTAAGGTCCATAAGAAGTTCGTACACTTCGTCCAGAACTTCGTGGCAACGGGCGTCGGGTTTGTCGACTTTGTTTATGCAAATTATTATTTTGTGTCCCATTTCAAGAGCTTTCTGCAAGACGAAACGAGTCTGCGGCATAGGTCCTTCGTACGCGTCTACCAGAAGTACGACGCCGTTAATCATTTTTAGGACTCTTTCCACTTCTCCGCTGAAATCGGCGTGTCCGGGGGTGTCGACTATATTAATCTTTATTCCGTTGTACATAGCCGAAGTATTTTTTGCGAGAATGGTAATTCCGCGTTCCCTTTCAAGGTCGTTACTGTCCATTACGCAGTCGGGAACGTATTGATTATCGCGGAAAACCCCGCCCTGTTTTAACATACCGTCCACAAGAGTGGTCTTGCCGTGGTCGACGTGAGCTATAATAGCAATGTTTCTTAAATCGTTTCTTATCATATTTTATTCCTTCATTCAGTTTCTTTTTTCATTAGTCTATAACGAACTTATGCGGTCGTAAATTTCTTTCGTTATCGTAACGGTAGCTTCCGCATAATCGCTATCCACGTACGCTTTACTGAGATACGCTTCTTTTTCTGTCTCCGACGCGGAGAATTTAGGTTTTGCCGTGGCTTTGACTCTGACTGAGAACGTAAAATCTTCCCACGGAGTAATACCTTCTTCGTAGATACTGTGAACGTACGCTTTTATAATAGCAGCCAAAGATTCCGACTCGGTCTCCGACGACGCGGTAAACCCTATATTGGAATAAACCCCGTCAAAGCCGTAGTCGTAGGAGTATACGGAAACCGGAGTCCTCGTCCCGTAAAAATCGAAATACACTTCCGTCCAGCTTGCTTTGCAGTTTTCCAACGAGAACACTACCTTCGCAGGAGCTTTGAGTTTTAACGCGGGTATATCTATCGACGCCCATTCGGAAAAACTCTTGTCGTCGGCTTTGGCTCTCACGCTCAGTATTCCGGTCTGTCTTTCCACTGTGGCGACGTTGTTTTCGGTCGTAAGTTTTCTTATATTGCCGTCTTCTACTTTGCCGTAGCAAAACTCGACGGTATATTTTTTGGTACCCCTAATCTTATTCCAGGTTACCGTAACCGAATAATCGCTCAATCTATCGAATTGAGCGAACGAAATCGTCGGAACCGCGTCTTTATTCCTTAAAGCGAGCGGAACCGCAACGGATACCGACACCGCCGCAACCAACGCCACGGCGGCGAGTATTATCCATATTATTTGTTTTTTTGAAAGTTTTTTTTGTTTCTTTTCGGTCAAATTACACTCTCACCTTTTTGAGTTTCGCAAAGCGGGGAAGTCCGTCTTCGAGCGGAGCTTTGCAATCGCCCTGAATAAGAGGCAACGCGTAATCTATAAATTCCTGCGTCATGCCGCTGTTGTCGGGTTTTATCCAGCTGAGCGGAACGGTCTTTTCGGTGTTCGCCGCCATTTCGATATCCATAAGTTCGTACTTGATGGAGTATTCTTTGCCGGGCTGTCTGACGAACACGACCATTTTATCTGTTTCTCCCTCGCAAGCGTACTTAACGGCGTATTTACCTGCGTTGAAGGCTTCTTCAACATCGACTTTGCTTGCAAGATGCGCAGCGCAGCGCTGCATAAGGCTGAATTCGATGGCTCTTACCTTGCCGCCGATTTTTTCTTTGACGAGATTAGCTAAGGTAGCCGCTACGCCGCCGAGCTGGGTGTGACCGAAGCTGTCTTTTGCGGCGTTTTCGGAAGCGATGGCTTCCACGACGTATCTTCCGTCGGCGGTCTTAATTCCTTCGCTCAAAGCTACGATACATTTGCCGTTATGCTTGTCCGCTACTTCTTTAACGCTTGTCAGGAACTTATCTACGTCGAAAGCCTGTTCGGGCAGATAGATAAGGTCGGGTCCGTATCCTTTATAGGAAGCCAACGCGCTCGCCGCGGTGAGCCACCCTGCGTTACGCCCCATAATTTCCACAATTGTTATTTGTCCTTTGTTATAGACGGTGGCGTCGAGATAAAGTTCCATCATAGTGGTGGCTACGTATTTAGCCGCAGAACCGTATCCGGGACAATGGTCGGTACCGTAAAGGTCGTTATCGATAGTCTTGGGTACGCCGATAATATTACATTCGTAACCGCTCTTCAAAAGATATTTGCTTATCTTGTTGCAGGTGTCCATACTGTCGTTACCGCCGTTATAGAAGAAGTATCTTACGTTATACTTCTTGAACACTTCGAGAATACGCTTGTAATCGGTTTCGTCTTCTTCCACCGATTTAAGTTTGTATCTGACCGAGCCCAAAGCGGAACTCGGAGTATTTTTAAGCAAGAGAAGTTCTTTTTCGTCTTCCTTGTTTATTTCGTAAAAGTTTTCGTCGAGTACGCCCTTTATTCCGTTAGCAGCGCCGTAAACCTTAGTGATGTTCTTCTGTGCCAAAGCTTCGATGAACACGCCTGCCGCGCTGGAATTTATAACCGACGTGGGACCGCCGGACTGTCCGAACATACAAGCACCAACCAAATTTTTCATTATTATCGTTACCTCCGAATGAATTGTTTTTATTATTTGCCCAAAATCGTCGCCACTTTATAAAGGTCGGCGTCGAAATGACGGGGAATAGCCAACGCTTCATCCACCGGCAAATCAACGATTTTGTTATCCTTTATTCCTACCACTCTGCCGCCGCAGTCGGGTTGCTTTAACAATTCGACAGCCCTTACGCCGCAACGCGCCGCCAGAATTCTGTCGGCCATGGAAGGAGCTCCTCCTCTTTGGATATAACCGAGTTTTACGGTTCTTATCTGAATATCGTCGTTGAGATTTTCGAGAAGTTTTTCTTTAAGTTCGAGACAGGGGCACACGCCTTCGGCAAGAATAATTATTACCGAGCTTTTGCCTTTTATCTTATCCTGTTTTATGGTCTTGCAGATAGCGTCTATATCTATCGGCATTTCGGGTACGAGAATTATCTCCGCTCCGCCCGCAAGTCCCGAATAAACCGCTATATCGCCGCATTTTCTGCCCATAACTTCTATTATGCAGGCTCTGTTGTGAGCGGTCATCGTGTCGCGGATATTATTGACTGCGCCGAGTACGGTATTAACCGCGGTGTCGAACCCTAACGTATAATCGGTATACGCAAGATCGTTATCGATAGTGCCGGGGATACCTACGCAAGGCACGCCGAAATCGTTATAGAGAGCGTTCATCCCCCTGAACGAGCCGTCGCCGCCGATAACTACCAAACCTTCTATTCCGTACGCCTGCAAAACGTCGTAGGCTTTCTGCCTGTATTCTTTTTCCAAAAACTGCGGACAACGGGCTGTCCTCAGAATCGTGCCGCCTTTCTGAATGGTATCGGAAACCGAGCGTCTGCTCATTGCAAACAAATCGCCTCTTATAAGTCCGTCGTAACCTTCTTCTATGCCATAAACTTCTATATTTTCGCTGATTGCGTACCTTACGACCGCTCTTATCGCCGCATTCATGCCGGGAGCGTCGCCGCCGCTTGTCAAAACGCCTATTCTTCTCATATCGTCAAAACTCCTTAATACTTTTACAAAGTATTTTCATAAACACTAAGAGTATATCAAAAGTAACGTATAAATGCAAATATTTTGGAGCGGACTTATCGCATTTTTTACGAAAAAACCGACCGCGGTCGGCGGTCGGTTTCCTAAAAATTTTATTAACTATTCTCTTACCGTTCCGTTTCCGCGGATGACGTACTTGACGGAAGTAAGTTCTTTCAGTCCGATAGGACCCCTGACGTGCAGTTTTTGCGTGGATATTCCCATTTCCGCACCCAAACCGAACTCGTATCCGTCGGTGAAACGGGTACTTGCGTTGACGTACACAGCTCCGCTGTCCACTTCGGTGCAGAATAATTCCGCAGCCTTATCGTCGTCCGTTATTATAGCGTCGCTGTGGTGAGTGCCGTACTTATTGATATGGTCGATGGCTTCTCTTTCGTCGGCTACGACTTTGACTTTCATAATAAGATCTTCGTACTCGGTGAAAAATTCGCTTTCGTCTATTATTTTCGTATCGGCGAAAATTCCTTTCACTTCTTCCGTTCCCCTTATTTCGACGCCTTTTTCTTGCAGAGCAGAAAGAATTTCGGGTAAATTACGAGCTATTTCTCTGTCTATAAGCAAGGTTTCTGCGGCGTTACAAACCGACGGACGGGAAGTTTTTGCGTTGAGAACGATTTTTTTCGCCATTTCTATATCGGCGGTTTTTTCTACATAAACGTGACAATTTCCGCCGCTCGAAGCTATGACGGGCATAGTGGCTTTTGCAAGTACGAACTTTTTAAGTTTTTCTCCGCCGCGCGGAATAATTACGTCGATACTTTCGAAGCAACCGAGCATCGTTTCCGTAAGGGCTCTGTCCGTGCCGTCTATAAAACCGACTATCCTGTCGTCGAGTCCGACTTCCTTAAAGGCGTCGCGCATGATTTCGACGAGCTTTCTGTTGGTGCCTATCGCTTCTTTTCCGCCTTTCAGGACTACGCCGTTGCCGCTCTTTATGCAGAGTACTGCGGCGTCGACGGTAACGTTAGGACGCGATTCGTATATTATGCCGACTACGCCTAACGGAGCGTGAACCTTCTTAATTTGCAGTCCGCTTCTTACGGTATAATTTTCTTCCACCGTTCCGACGTAATCGGGGGCGGCTATCACGTCGTCGATTCCGTCGAGCATGGTTCTGAGCCGCTTTTCGTTAATGGTGAGTCTGTCCAGAAACGCGTCGCAAAGTCCGCCCGCCGCGGCTACTTTACAGTCTTCGGCGTTGCATAGAAAAATCTCTTCCTTGCGGGAGAGAATTTTTTCTTTGATTTTAGCCAGAACGGCGTTTTTTAATTCGGTCGATACGCCCGCGAAGCGAAAGCTCGCTTCTTTGACGTCGCGACAAAGTTTTTCTACGTCAAACATAAAAGACTATTCTTCTTCCTCTTCTTCGGGAAGGTCCGCGTTGTGATAAACGTTCTGAACGTCGTCAAGGTCTTCGAGCATTCCGATAAGTTTTTCGATGGCGGGAATAGCGTCGGGTGCGGGAGTAACGTAATTGTCGGGGAAGAATCCCGTTTCGAAACTTATTACGTTGCAACCCGCTTTTTCGAGCGCTTCTCTTACAGCCCCGGTATCCTGCGGTTTGGTGTAGACTTCGTAAACGTCTTCGTCGGTCACTACGTCGTCGCCGCCCGCGTCCAAAACGAGCATCATTATATCGTCTTCGGACATATCGCCTTTATCCACGACGATGAGTCCTTTTTTATTGAAAAGGTAGCTTACGCAACCGTTACTGCCCAAAGCTCCGCCGCATTTATCGAAAGCGTGTCTTACGTCGCCGGCGGTACGGTTCTTGTTGTCGGTGAGCGCTTCGACTATTACTGCGACGCCGCCCGAAGCGTATCCTTCGTACTGCATATCTTCGTAGTTGACGGAGTTGAGTTCTCCGCTGGCTTTCTTTATGGAACGCATTATGGTGTCGTTCGGCATATTGCTGGCTTTGGCTTTGGAGATTACGTCTCTAAGACGGGAATTGCTGTTAGGGTCGGGACCGCCCGACTTTACGGCGACTGCAAGTTCGCGTCCGAGCTTAGTGAATACGCTTCCGCGAGCCGCGTCGGCTTTGCCTTTTTTGTTCTTTATATTAGCCCACTTACTGTGTCCGCTCATATTGTTGTCTCCTTAATTTTTATTTTTACAATAAATACATCGCTATTCCGGCGGATACCGCGGCGTTAAGACTTTCGACGCCGTCTTTCGCCATCGGAATATTTATTTTTACGTCACATTTCGCCTTTACGCAGTCGGGAATACCGTGCGCTTCGTTGCCGACTGCTATTACAGTTTTTCCTGCTTGTTTGTAGTCGTAGATACAAATACCGTCCATATCTAATGCAACGAGCGTATAGCCGTCTATTAAAGAAAACGCCTTTTCGTAGTCGGTAATAATAACGTTTGTCTTAACTATTCCGCCCATGCTCGCCCGCACCGATTTCGGAGAAAACGGGTCGGCGGTATCCACGCATATTACCGTTTTTATTTCCCGGGCGCACGCCGTTCTTATAATAGTGCCGACGTTACCCGCATCCGATAAGCCGCAAAGCATAATTACTTTATCTCCGCTCAATTCCGCGATTTCGGGTATTTTTATCGTGGCGATTACGCCGGACGGAGTTTTTGTATCGGCTACCGTATCGAATACGGCGTCTTTGACTACGACGGTCTTTTCCGACGGAAAAATGTTTTTTAATTCGTCGTAACGGCTTTCTTTAATAAATACTTCGGTAAGGACGCTTTCGTCAAGGTCTCTTATCATAGTCACGCCCTCGGCTACGTATTCACCGTATAAATACCTGTTCTTTCTGTCCTTATACAGAGAACGCAGTCTTTTAATTTTGTCGTTGGACGCGCTTGTTATTACCATTTATTCCTTATATTAAAGCGAATTGTTTATTGTCGTGATTAAAAGAAAAAACGCCTGCGTTTTTCAACGAAGGCGTTTCCGTTACTACTTTTGAAGAGCTGCTTTAGCCTTCGCGCATACTCCGGCAAACGCTTCCGCATCGTTTACTGCAAGGTCAGCCAAAACTTTACGGTTAAGGTCGATACCTGCTACTTTAAGACCGTGCATAAGGCGGGAATAAGAAAGGTCGTTCATTCTTGCCGCAGCGTTGATACGAGCAATCCAAAGCTGACGGAAGTCTCTCTTTTTGAGCTTTCTTCCGACGTATGCGTATTGCATACTCTTCATTACGGCTTGTCTTGCTACTCTGTAAAGTTTGCTCTTTGCGCCAAAGTAACCTTTGGCTCTTCTCATAATTTTTCTTCTCTTCTTAACTGCGTTTACTGCTCTTTTGATTCTCATTTTCTACCTCCTATTTCTGCCCGATCATCATATTGGATATGGTCTTTGCCTGAGTGGCGTCAACGTATCCGCCTTTACGGAGATTTCTCGTTCTCTTGGTGGTCTTCTTGTTAAGTATATGGTTCTTGTTCTGCTTAGCTCTTTTGAGCTTTCCGCTTGCGGTAAATCTAAAACGTTTTTTTGCGCCGCTGTGAGTTTTCATTTTGGGCATAATCCAAATTCTCCTTGTATGTTTATTTTTTCAAAGGACTGAGCATCATGGTGACGGCTCTGCCCTCCGTTGTAGGCTTTTTGTCGACGACGGCCACGTCCTTAACGAGTTCGAAAAATCCGTTAAGCACTTCCACGCTTATTTCGGGGTGAGAAAGCTGTCTCCCGTACATTTTGAGCGTGACTTTGACTTTGTTGCCGTCTTCCAAGAAAGATCTTGCGTGTTTAGCTTTGGTGTTTATATCACCTACGTCAATGGTTTGCGAAAGTCTGATTTCTTTTACTTCGATGACTTTCTGGGCTTTTTTCGATTCCTTGTCCTTTTTTATCATATCGAAACGATACTTTCCGTAGTTCATTATCTTGCACACGGGCGGTTTCGCCGCGGGAGAAATGTTGACAAGGTCAAGATTGCGGAAGTCGGCTATACGCTGAGCTTCCGATTTGCTCATTATACCGAGCTGGGTTCCGTTCTCGTCGATGAGACGCACTTCCTTATCGGTAATACTGCCGTTGATGGCTAAATCCTTAAAAATAAGTCCTTCCCTCCAAATAAAAAAGATGTGCGTAAATACACATCTTTTTCTTAAAATATCTTATTTAAGAAACCGCTTATCCTACGGATGCCGGTGAGACGCATATCTACTTCCTTGATATAATATCAATTATATGCTTTTTTGTCAACCGCTTTCCGCTATTTTTCGGATAAGAATTTTATTTTCGTAAACTTTCCTTTCTCGGTTCGGGAATTTACGAAATTTTATTTTTCGGGAACGGACGGTACGCCGCTTCTGTATTCGTACTTCGTCATATCTCTGCCTTCTATCGCGACGCTTCCGCTTGTAGGAGCGTTAAAACCACTTCCTTCGGTAAAGTATACGTCTTTGTACTTTTCGGCGAGATTATTGCCGTCTTCGAAGCCTTCGGCTCTGCCGTAAGTAGCTTCGGTAATAAGATTAAGTTCTTCATTATATACAGATATCTTAAGCGCGCCGTTTTCGAGCGTACCGAAAACGTACACGAATCTGTCGGTTCTGCCAGTTTCGAAAAATCTTACTCCCACTTTGCCGTTTTCGTCGACGTAGGAAGTGGAATTCATATTGCTGTAAGCGTTTTCTACCGCATAGGTGTCGGCTCTTCCCTGATTAAGAAAAGTCGCGTTAACCGTCGATATAGCCCCTTCTTTTAAGGTAAGGACGGAATTGTTATAGACGGAATTTACTACGGAAGCGAAAGCGGTATCGCAGATTTCTCTCGTAATGCCGCTGCCGTTCATTCTGAACTCCGCCGAGTCGCAGGAAGAATCGGAAAGGTTTGCGTCTCTCAGTACGCCGCCCACGCCGCCTACCGTCGCACTTCTGTATTCCACGGTAGCTTTCATCTTTTCCACCTTGCCGCCGCTTATTTCGGAAGCGTTACACGCAAAAGCAAACACTCCGCCCACGCTCATAGACTGCGCGTTGGAATAATGAGTGGAATTTACTTCGATATTCTTAGTCGTGTCATCTGCCACAACGCAATTATCGGCAAGCGCAACCACGCCCGCAACCGCGCTTTTTACGTGTACGCCTGTCTTTACTTTAATATCGGTGGCGACGGAATTTTTTATGCTTCCGTTATATCCCGCAGCTACTATACCGCCGACGTAAACGCTTTTACCGTAAATATTGCAGTTCCCGACGTAAGCGGAATCGGTAATTTGTCCGCCCTTAACCACGCCGCACACGCCGCCTACGAAAATCTGAGAAGCCGCCGCCGCGTCGTAACTTATGTCGCCGGATACAATGTATCTTTCTTCAACGGTGCCTTCGGCGATTTCTTCGGGTTCGGCGTTATCCTTATTATATAAGTATGCGCGTGTATATTCGTTATTGAAATCGACGTCGGAAGTTACGTTCTTGAAGGTAGCGTTGCCGTTGCTGTATGCGTTCACGCCGCCGACGTAAAGAGTGACGTCGTTGCTGTACACGCTGCCTTTGTATTCGCCCTTATCGTCGTAAACGTGAGACTTTTTATAAGTGTTATTGAAATTTATCGTTCCGTCGACGGAAATATTCTCATAAACGCTTTCGCCCGTGCTGTATGCGACGAGCCCTGAAACGTAACAATATCCGTTGTCGGCGTAGTAATTGAAATTAACGTTTCCGACCGATAAATTTTTGAAAGTAGCCGAATTAACATACCCGAACAAAGCGAGCGTCGAAAAAGAAGCGGTGTTTTCTACGCCTTTATCCTTTCCGAGCAAGTCGAGTACGGGCGTGCCGTCGGAATTCCAACCGTTGAACTTTACGTTGGTTATACTTTTTCCGTTGCCGTCGAACGTGCCGTAAAAGGCTTCGTCAATGGTTTCTCCTATCGGCGTCCACGCTTCTATCTGACTTAAATCGATATCGTTATCGAGCACGAAAGTGAAGTTCTTGTAAGATTCTCCGAGATAGTTTTTGACATTGACCAAATCTTCCACGTTGGAAATATGTTTCGTTTCCGCGGGATAAATAGTTATCTCTTCGTTGTTTTTATCCTTGCAAGCCGTCGCCGTAAAAGCAAGAACAGCCACTATAAACACCGCAAGAATAATTTTTATTGATTTTTTCATATATGTTACTCTCCGACGTGAAAAGCGGAGTCTACGAATTTTGCAAAATCGAGGTAAACTTCGTCTTTATTGGTTTCGTTAAGAATTTCGTGTCTTGCTCCGGGATAGACCTTAAATTCGGGTTTTAATCCGAGCCCGAGATAGAAATTGTTAAGTTTGGTCGCCAGAACGGAACGGTTGCTGACGGGGTCGTCGCTTCCTACCGCTATCATAAGTTTGAAATCGGGCGAGATGGTTTTGGCGTCCGCTCCGTACATTTTCATTACGCCGCGGAAGAAGCTGAGATAATATCCGATGCAAAGAACGTATCCGCAATCGGGGTCGGCTTCGTATTTAGCGACCTGTTCTTTATCTCTCGAAAGCCACGCGAATTCCTGCCCCTGTTCGGCGAAAGGTTTGTTATAATTGCCGAAACTCAATTTGTTGATAAGTTTGCCGGGTTTGTCTTCGCCTACAAAAAGCGCCTGAATATTAGCGATGAGTTTGCCGGAAGCTACGAGAGCATTCTTCATGTGCGCCGTTCCGCTTAAAATAGCTCCTACCAACTTGTCGCTGTGAAGTTCTATAAACCTTTGCGAAAGGAAACTGCCATAACTGTGACCGATAAGAAAAACGCCCTTATTGTAGGTGCTCTTCAAATAATCGCACAAGGTGTTCATATCTTCGAGAGTCTGATTCCAGCTATCGCCGTAAGTCATACCGTTCTGTCCGTTTATCGCGCCCCTTCTGTGTCCCCTGTGATCGTCGGCGGCTACGATATATCCTCTTGCGTTAAGAAATCTTGCGAATTCGTCGTAACGATCGGGATGTTCCGCCATGCCGTGCGCAATCTGTACGCATCCGATCGGATTTTCGACTTCGTCCCAAAGGTCTATACCGATTTCGGTATCGTCAAACGCTTTCAAATATAATTGTTTCATAGCAAAGAATCTCCATTACATAAAAATATATAATATTATAACATTAGATTTATCACATTTCAACCCCTTTTTCCCCGAATATTTTTGGCA
>DJPE01000055.1:201-17053 GCA_002439705.1 Christensenella sp. UBA6420 | reverse complement strand
ACAAATGTTTGACAACCCTACAACAATTCTTTTATCACGATTGTCAATAAGTTGCTTTTTATATTGCTTATATTCTATAATTTCTTTATTAGACAAGAAGAATTTATACACGTTATTGTAGCGCAAATCTTTTTCATCATAATACACGGCGTCAAACAGCATCGAATCAAATTTATCGTTCATAGATTACTCCTTATCGTAAACCATATCGTAAACCTTGTTTTAATTATCGTAAACCATATTGTAAACTTTGTCAAGATTTTTTATAACTATTAGACGGGAAAATTATACGCGTATTCCGCATTGAGATAGAAAGGATACTATTTTTTCCGACGGCACGGCGTAGCAGATTTCGTCGTACCTGTCGGCGGCGCAAATTATTCCCGTTATTTTTCCGTCGGAAGAGACGACTGCAGAACCGCTTTCGCCTTTTCTTGCGGCAAAATCGAGTTTCAGAAGTCGGTCGGGTTTGTTTGCCGCCAGGCAGCTTACAGTTACGGTGTGTTCCGATATTTTTATTTTGCCCGTCGAGTCGCAAAAAACGGCGGTTTTCGACTGTCCGAACGCAAGCGGCGTTTTTTTATCGTAGTCCGCGTTTTTCATATGAACAAGAGCAAGGTCTGCGAAAAAATCGGCGTAGATAACTTCCGCTTCATATAAATTTCCGTTTCTATCGGAGAGCGTACATATATTTTTCCGTTCATAGGAGTCGTGGAAAATATGAGCCACGGTCAATACGAAACAGTCGTTGATTTTTATGCCGGTACAGGAGTTTTTTGCGTTTTCGGTCGTAAAAACGACGGTAAATTGCGTGGGAAAAGTTACGTTTTGCGGCGTACAGCCCGTTAATACGGTCGCGGAAAAAAGTATTATCGTATATATGATTACTAAAAAAAACCGCATAGGCAATGCTATGCGGAAATTTGTCGAAAAATGACTTAATATTCGTCTTCGTCGGAAAATATTTTTTTGACGACCGAGTTTATTTCGTCGTAAGAAAAGCCCCTTGAAGCGAGTTTTCTGTAAAGTTTTGCCCGCTCTTCGGGTGTGTTTTCCTTGTTTTTTGTGAGCTTTTTCGCAAGAATAAGCAAGTCTTCGGTCTGCGACGGCAGGTCTTCGAGCACCGAGTCTATAACGTCGGCGGAGATACCTTTCGTCCTTAGCTCCTGTTTTAATTTATAAGAACCTTTTTTCGCGGCGTTTTGTTCGACGAAGCGTTCGGCGAAGTAGCGGTCGTTTATAAAACCCTTTTCTTCGGCGTCGTTTACGACCTTTTTCGCCACGTCCTTGCGGTAGCCTTTTTCGAGAAGTTTTTTATAATAACCGTATTTCGGCTTGAAATATTTGTCGAGTTGCGAGTATAGATACTGCCTGCACAGGACTTCTTCGCTTCTTTCGATAAGTTCGGGCAGAAGTTCGTCGGGAATTTCCTTAAAAATATCTATGCGCATGTTTATGGCGGCTTCGTCGCTTATCGATACGATTTCGCCGTTCCATTCCACGTCGGCTGTTTGTTTTTTAGGGTGATATTTCAATATTTTCATACCGATATTTTACCACATTGGACAAAACGTTTGCAATAGGAACGGGTTTAATGTATTATATTTTTTGCGTGAAAAGTTTTAGGGGAACTACCTTTTCGCGGTAGTAAAAGGGGGCGGCAGATGCAACTTTCCGCTGTGTTGGAAATTATCGGTATAGTGGCGTTTTCGTTGGTCGGCGTTTTCGTCGGCATAGAATACGAACTCGACGTGTTCGGCATATTCGTCGTCGCTCTGTGTTCTTCTCTTGCTGGCGGGGTAATAAGAGACCTTGTGCTGGGAATTGTTCCGCCGATAAGTTTTTTGCATGCGGAATACGTCATTACCGTGCTTGCTACCGTGATAGTTTCGCTCATTATTTTTAAGATTTTCGATAAAAAACTTACCAAAAAGGCAATAAAAATCATTAAAAGCGTCGTCAACTTTTTCGACGCGCTCGGACTCGGAATTTTTGCTATTTCGGGCTGTCAGGCCGCAGTCAACGTAGGACTCGGCGACAACTTTATCTTAATGATTTTCGTCGGCACCATTACCGGCGTGGGCGGCGGAATGTTGCGCGACGTGCTTGCGGGAAGGAAGCCTATCGTTCTCCGTAAAGAAATTTACGCTCTCGCCGCAATAATAGGCTCGGTACTCTTCTACTTTATTTACGACAGAATCGACATTCGACTCGCTACCTACCTTTCCGCCGGGTGCATAACTTTAATAAGAGTTCTGGCGAGCTGGAAAAAACTTAACTTCAATTACGGCGTGAAAAACACCGATTTGAAATCTCACGAATAAATTTAATTTTTATAAATACGGGATACCTTAACTATCAATAAGGTATCCTTTTCTGTTATATTTTCGTTCGACACGTCGGTGAGTAAAACGCAACGTTACGAAAAGGCGGAAGGCTGTGCGGACACAAAATATCGCATATGGCAAAACTTAATCTTGAAATGCACGCGCGTATATGATATAATTCTTATAATATATTATAAATATTTAACGAGGGCGTATGAAAAAAGGCAGACTGAAATTTTTATTTTTAATTCCGATAGCGGTTCTTGTTTTCGTCGCGACGCTTGTTTTTGCGTCAGCGGGAAGTTCCGTTTATGCTCTTACGCCCGAAGATATAGACTCAGACGGAACGGTTTACGAAATCGCCACGGCGGAAGATTTCGCCGCTTTCGCGGAGTATTCGGAAACGCACTCTGCGTACGGTAAGACCTTTATTCTTACGACCGATATCGACCTTACTGTGCTTTCTTCCGTTAATTCCATCGGCAGTATGTCGTATCCTTTCAGCGGTACGTTCGACGGTAACGGCAAAGTAGTCACCGTGAATATTTCCGAAACCGATTATTCGGGACTTTTCGGATACGTCGGAAGCGACGGTACGGTTCGTTCCCTTACGATAAAGGGTTCGGTAAGCGGCAACAGGTACGTCGGCGGTATCGCAGGATATAACGCAGGGACTATATCGGACTGCGAAAACGAAGCCGAAATAGCCGGAAATACTTACGTCGGCGGCATAGTCGGCGGTAATTCGGGGACGGTAGAAAACTGTTATAACGGTTCTTCCGTGACGGGTACGGAATACGTCGGCGGAATAGTCGGCGACAACACGGGCGTAATCTCGTCCGATATTAACGTAGGTAAAGTGACGGCGAGTTCTTACGTCGGCGGCGTAGTCGGCAGGTCGTCGGGCGGCAAAGCTATATTGAATTCCTGCGTAAACGCGGGCGAAATATTCGCTTCGACTTCGGCAAAATACGTCGGCGGCGTAGTGGGCGACACTTCAGCCACGATAAAAAATTGCTACAACTACGCTTCGGTTTCCGCAAGCGGAATTTCGATAGGCTCGGTAATAGGTAATCTTACCGCTACCGATTCATTCAGCGGCAAAATTTACAACGTGGGCGGCAAGAGTAGCCGTGAAGTAGTGGGCGGCAGTAACGTTACCGTGCCTGCAGCGTTCCGTTCCGCTAGTACGTTTGAAGTATTGACCGATAACGAGTTGTTCGACGGAACGATGGTTCTTCCCGCGGCGGAAGTAGGATACGCTTATCTTGCCGTTCCGACGGCGTTCTCCGAAAGGGTAGAAAAACTCTCGTCTTTAAGAATTAAAATTTTCTCTTCGGGAGAAGGAACTTCCGATAATCCGTTCGTAATAAACGGCGAAGAAGATTTCGTGTTGTTCGCTGAAAACGCGGCTTTGTACGATTACAACGGGGTTTCCGTAAAGCTCGGCAAGTCGATAAACGCAGGGAAAATAAATCCCTTGGGTGTGACCTTATCCGACGACGGAACGGTAAATACCGTCACGGAATATAACGGAACTTTCGACGGAGACGGAAAAATTATTACTTATTCGGTATCGAACGACGACGCAGCGGCTCTGTTCGGAGTCGTGGGTGAAAGCGGACTTGTAAAAAATCTTACGGTGACCGCAACAGTAACGGGTAAAAACCTTGCGGGCGGAATAATAGGAGAACTTAAAGGCAAATCTGAAAACGTCGTAGTCTACGGAACGGTGACGGGCGAAAGCTACGTCGGCGGCGTAGTCGGTAAAATTACTTCCGAAAACGCTTCGGTTTCGTCTGTCGAAAATTACGCCAAAGTATCGGGTAACGACTTCGTCGGCGGTATATTCGGATACGCGGAAAAAGCAGACTCGTTAACCAATCTCGTAAACAACGGCTTAGTCGCCGCGAACAACGGTCAGACTTTTTCGTATTTCGGCGGCATCGGCGGTAAGGTCGATATTGTGACTGATAAAGTAAGCTCGCTTATAAACAAAGCGGCGGTTTCGTCGTATAAGGCTACCTGCGTGGGCGGTATATTCGGCTACGTCGGAGCTATCGAAGCTGAACGCTTGTTCGTTACCTCAGACGTTACGGGCAGAAGAGCCGTCGGCGGAATAGCGGGAGACGGAAACGGAACTATAATAAAAGACGCCGGCGTTATCGCAAAAATAAGCGGCGCGGCGTACGTAGGGGGAATGGCAGGAAGGAACGCGGTAAACATATCTTCTTCTTACTTTAACGGAACTTTCGGCACGGTCAACGAAGCGGCGATAGAAAAAGACACTTTCAGAACGATAGCGCAAAGCGAAGCTACGCTAAACGCCGACGTATATTACAATTCCGACCTTATTTTCGACGGAACCGACGGACTGGGCAAAAACTACGTCGAACTGACTTCGGGAATAATGACGGGAGAAAGCTGGTTATCGTTCGCGGCGGAAGACTCTTACGGAGTTTTACCCGTAATTAACGATGAAGCTCTCTACGGCGACTCTGCCGTTATGTCCGGCAAAGTAAGATACGACTATTTCTACGGCGGCGACGGAACTGAAAGTAATCCTTTCGTAATTAACGACGAACAACAACTAAGAAACGCGGCTATCCTTACCGCCGCGACGAATAAATATAACGATTTTTGTTACGTTATTGCTTCCGATATAGATTTCGTAAGAAAAGTCCCGACGATAGGCGGCGAAAACGGTTTCCGCGGCACGTTCGACGGCAACTTTAAGGCGTTGCGGAATGCGGAATTCGATACGGCGATGTTTAATATTCTTGCGTCTTCGGCTGTCGTCAAGAACGTAGCTTTGGAAAGCGGCAAAGCGAAAATAGCTTCTTTTGCCGAAAGGACAGAAAACGGCGCGAGCCTTAAAAACTGTTATTCTTTACTTACCGTGTCGGGTACTGCCGTCGGCGGTCTCGTCGGAGAAAACGCAGGCAAGATTTCGGGCTGTCTGTACTTCGGCAGAGTATCGGGCGTGACTTCGGGCGGGCTCGTTTGTAAAAACACGGGAGAAATAACCGATTCCGTATTCGGCGGATACGCCGAAGGAAAAACCGTCGGCGGTGCTGCGGGAGAAAACGGCGGCAACGTTACTTCTTGCGTAATAAACGGCGTAATAAACGGACTTACAGACGAGTTTTCCACGGGCGGATTTTTCGGCACGATAAACGGAAGAACCGACCAAAAGTTCTTCGACGATATGTTCTTAGGCACGGTTTTAATTAACGGAAATAAGCCTGCTTCCGACGAAGGAGCGTTCTTTGCGGGTACGCTGAAAGGAGCCGCGCCTACGATAAGCGTAATTTTCAATTCCGACGCTGGCGGGATAAGCGTAACTTATTACGGTTCGGACGGAACGGCGGTAAACGGTGCTTTCTACGCAAGGACTACCGCAGATATAGTAAAAGACGATTTTCTTAACAACTTCACTTCGACGGAATTCGTTTCTGGCGGAGCGAGAGACTACGAAAGCGATTACGCGCCCGTTAACAAGCTTCTTTCCGAAAGCGAGTGCGAAAGGATAGCCGAGTTATCCCGAAAAGGGTCGGCTATATACGTTTTCGGTCGCGATTATCTTTCCGACAAAGAAGCGGGGAGCGAACTTAATCCCTATCTTATTATGACGGCGACGCAGTTTGCGGCGTTGTCCGACCTTACGATAAATTACGATTATACAAACAAATATTTCGCTTTGGGCGGCGATATAGACTTCACGGGTACGGATTTCCGCTCGATAGGAAGATATTTCGGCGTCGGCAACGTCAATAACTATTACTTTAACGGCGTTATCGACGGAAGATTTTTCTCGATCAAAAACCTGCGTATAACTTCTTCCGACTCGTCGTACGCGGGACTTATCGGTTACGGAGAGAGAGAATTCGTTTTGAAAAACCTTTATATGGACGAAAGCTGTTCGGTCGTATCTAACGGCAACGCGGGAAGTCTTGTCGGTTACCACAAAGGGAGAGTGGAAAACTGCATTAGCTACGCCGCGGTATCGGGCGAAAGTTACGTCGGCGGTATAGCTTCGTATGCGGAAAACAATTCTTTCATAATTTCGGCGGTATTCGGCGGAGAACTTAGTAAGGCGGGAGTAAACGGCGGTTACGGAATAATAGGACAGAACGCCAACACCGTAAGAGTAGACTATACGGGCAGCTGGTATTTATATAAAAACGAAAACGGCGAATTTATTTCGATAGGGAACGAACCCTACGTTCATAACGATTACGGCGACGCATTGTTTGCGGACAGGGGCGGCAAGGTGGAAGCCGTATTCGACGGCGGCAAACCTACTTTTATTATAGTAGCCGCTTCGGCAAACTCTAAACCTACGATTATGACCGCGCAGAACCTTACGGTATTTTCGGGCGAAAAGTTCGAGCCGTCCGTATTGGGCGACGGCAGCGTATCGGCTAAATATTACGTAAGATTCACTTTTAATACGGAGATAGCTTTCGACGGAGTTACGGACGGACTCGTATCCGCAGATTACGGCAAAGGCTATTTCTACGAAGGGCAGAGCGTAAAGTTCGTGTTAAGACTTAAAGACGGAATTTTCGTGTCGGAACACGGCGACGCAACGGTAAACAACGAAGGCGACTATATAGCGTTGAGTTTCACCGTATCGGTGACCGACGATAAGTGTCTTTTGCCCGTTAAGCTGGAAAGCGTAGTAGACTATTACGAAATAAAGACCGAAGAAGAAACCTTAATTTACGACGGCGCGGTTAAGAAGTTCGTTTCTTCCGTAAAAGACGGCAAAACCGATTTATTCGAAGAGTTCGGATACGTACTTTACGACGCCGACGGAAACAGAACCGAAAACATGCTCGACGCGGGCGATTATTCCGCGGTGGTAAGACTTTATCCCGTCGGCAAAAACTATTTCGTCGGACTGTACAGGCTCGCGGCTACGGTAGAAAAAGCCGAACTTACCTTGCCCGACGGCGGCGACGGATACTGGACGGAGTTCGTCAATAAAGATTACGACGGATTAAGTTCTTCCGTAAAGACCGTCGATAACAGCATGGTAGCGGGAATAGTAAGTTCCGACATAGGAAAAGTCATCGTCAACGCCGAAATAGTCTGGGCGGACTTAGACGCAGGCAACACTTCCGCCACGGTAAGGAATTTCGTCGCGGCGGGAGAAAAGGGTAAAAACTATAAAATAACGCAGGGCGAAATAGCGGTATCCGACGTTGTGATAAGCGTAAGACAAGTAATAATCACCGTCGAAGACGGCGGTCTTTCCGCTTCCTACGACGGCAACAAACCGAGCGTAAGGAACTATTCTTTAAGTTTCGGCGTGGAGAACGTCGTTCTTACCTGGAATTTCGCGTTACTTAAAGACGGAAGCGACGAAATAGACGAAACGTGGGCGGGTTTATCCGACGGAGCGAAAACCTGGAACGCGGGAAGATACGCTCTTACGGCATATTTTGCCGATAGTAACGCCGCCGTAAGAAACGCCGCCAACTATAAAGCGGTCACTGCGGAAAGCTATGTCTTCACGATAGCAAAACGCCTTATAGAAGAAGTGTCCTACGCAGGGTACGAACATCTTACTTACACGGGCGAAAATTTAAGTTCTTATGTGAAAGGACAATATTATTCGGGTAACGGCGGAATAAATCTGGTTACGTTCGAGTTCTTTGCAGACGGACAGAAGACAGAAGTCGTTGACGCGGGGACTTACGAAGCCAAGCCGTATATCGAAGACAGGAACTATATTCTCGGCGAAAACGTCCCGTCCCTTACCTTTACCGTAGCGAAAGCGAAGGGCGAAGCTCTCACCTTCGAACTGTCCACCGACAGACTTACGATAGGGAAAAACAACGCTCTTATTTCTTCTCTCAGCGACTATCACGACGCCGTTCTTTCGGTGGAAACGGTGGCAAGCGGCGGCGACGGACGCGGAAAAGCTATTATAGAAATAATCGACGGAAACCATTATTTAGTACCCGTGGCGTATCCCGCAAGCGGCGAATTCAGGTTCAGATTAAAAGCCGCCGACAGTAAAAACTACGAAGACCGTTACAGCGAAGAAAAGGTAGTTTTCGTCGAAGCGGGTACTATTTTCGTTGGCTTGGATAAGAATTCGACCACGGCAGTATTCGGCGACGAAATAAGAATAAACTTAGTTTACAGTTTCGACAAAGAACAGACCGAAATAATAACCGACCTTAGTTTAATAAGCAACTTCGTCGCGCCAAAATACGAAGCGGAAAAGGTGACGGGCGTAGGTACGTACGAAATAAGTTTTTACGGCGGAAGCAGCGACGGATACAAAATATCGACGGGCGATTACTATAAAATTACCGTAAGCCCCAGAGCTTTACGCATAATAATAACCGCCGAAGCCGAGAATAAGAAAATTTACGGTGAAGCCGACGACGAAATAGATTATATAATAAACGACGCGGTAAGCGGCGAAAAAATCGACGTTCTTCCCGACGGAACCAAGATAAAACTTGCAGGGAAACTATCGAGAACCGCCGGCGAAAACGTGGGTAGTTACGCAATAACGGCAGGCACGCTTACTAATGAAAACAATATAGATTACGAACTTAGTTACGACCTGTCCGACAGATACTTTATTATAGAAAAGAAGCGTATAGAAATAGTTATCGACGCGAAAAAGAAGTATTACGGTGAAGAAGACCCCGCCCTTACGTTCAGTCTTGCCGACGGATACGAATACGGATTATCCGACGACGCGACTGCGGTAAGAGTGGAAATTGTGAGAGAAAGCGGCGAAGACGCGGGAGCTTACGGGTATACTGCGGTTTATTACGACGGCGGCAGGAACTATACCATAGCGAGAGTGGACGATAGTACCAACAGATTTTTCATAGAAAAAGCCACGCCTACAATAACGTATATTAAGGAAATGATGGGCGTAATTCGCTACGGAGATAAGTATTCCGTACTTAAAATGGTGGGCGAAGCGGGTACCGAACGCGGCACCGTGGACGGTACGTTCCGTCTTACCGACGGAGAAACCGTCGCCGACAGCGTGGGAATAGTTCTCGTAGGGTTCGAGTTTATTCCCGCCGACGAAAGAAACTACGCGAGAGTATCCGACTTTGCGGCGGTGGACTGCTTACCGAGAATAGCGGAAATAAGTTTCGACGGAGAAAAATATTACGTTTATAACGGTTCGGTTCAGGGCGGCAGGAATATTACCGCTGCGGTAAGTAACGCAATTAACGGCGACACCTTTACTTTCGATTATTCATATTCCGAATTAAATTCAAAAGACGTGGGTAAATATACCGTGACGGTAAACGGCGTCGGTAACGAAAAGTACGTTCTTCCCGACAAGTACGCCGACGGGCAAGCCTACGAATACGAAATTCAACCCGCTATCGTCACCGTTACGGTGGAAGACGCGAAGATAAAGGAAGGCGACAAGTTCAGCCCGAAGATAAGTTACGACGGGTTCGTCGGCGGAGAAAACTCTTCCGTTCTTACCACGGCTGCTACCGTAAACGCGCCGAAAACACCCGGCATCTACGAAATCAAAGCCGAAGGCGCGGTAGCTAAAAACTATAAATTCAGATACGTTGCGGCGACTATCGTCATAGAAAAAACTTACTTAGTTTCCGATAACGTTACGATAAAAGGCGAACTCGGCGCAAGCCTTACCTTAAACACGGTTAAATCGGAAGATACCGCCTTAATAAATAACGCCGCCGATATGGATAAAGCGTTGAAGTACAACTTATTTATCCCCAACCTTAATAAGGTAAAAGAGTATTACGAACTCCGTTACAACGGCAAAGCGGCGGGCGAATTCGACTATACGATAAACCTTAAACTGTCTGCAGGAAACAAAATCTATATTAAATATTACGACGGAACGGTGGCGGAACTTACCGAATACGAATTACTTAACGACGGCGAAAAGAACGAAGACGGCACGGTAACGGTAAGTTTCCGCGCGGAACAGGTATCGGCGGTCGCCGTGTACGAAGCAAAGAGCTTTGTCGAAATAATAAAAGGTTTCTTACCGATAGGCGGCGTTGCGCTCGGCGTTATTATCGTGGTAATAATAATCGTGGCGGTAGCCTACGGCAAACACAAGAAGTATAAGAAAGAAAGAGAATATTTATCTCGATACGACAGGCGATAGGAATCGGGAGCGTTCATATTACGTCTCTTTACGCCGTAAAAAACAACGAATATAAGGTTGAAAAAACATTTATATTCGGTATAAAAAAGCGGATATAATTATAGTTTTTCACGGCTTTCACGAAAGCGTCGTCTACCGTACTCAGTACGCCTATGCCTTGCTTTCGCAAAAAATAAACGCAATCTGACCACTCCATAAGAGAGTTTCCATAAGAGAGTTTGATTATTCTTTTTCGTCCGAAACGTATTCGCCGACAGTCTTTTCTTTATCGTAAAAGAACATATTTTCAAGGTCCTTATCGTTAAGGACCTTTTTTATTTTCATTCCTTTATCGAGTACCGACACGGTGTAGAGAGCCGAGTCGGAAAGGGAAGAAAGAAGTTTTTTTATCTTCATCGTCGGGAATACGAACAGTTCTTTTTTTATAAGCGGTTTATCGAAGTCTTTGACGTAATACGCCCGTTTGAAAAGCAACATATACTTCTCACGTTTTGAGTCGTTAAGGATACCCGATATTAACATACAGGATACTAAAAACAGAGAATAGCTTATCTTAAAGAACGCGCTTATTACGAATAGAATAAGGCAGATTACGGCGACGACGAGTCCCGTTATTCTCAAAATTTTCAGGCATTTGAGTTTGTCTTTCACGGCGGAAAGAAGCATACGACTGCCGTCGAGCGGATATAAAGGAAGAAGGTTAAATACCCCTATTGCGATATTCGCTTTGAAAAAGTCGAGCGTAAACCCGTAGCACGACGGGAATATCCACCAAATGGCGACAGTAGCTAAGGCAAGAGATAAGTTTACGACAGGGCCTGCCGCGCTTACGAAAAAAGCGTCTTTGTCGGGCAGTCCGCATTCTGCCGAAAGCAAAGCTCCGTAAGGGGTAATCGTAAGGCTTTCCGTTTCGTAACCTTTTTTCTTGGCGGAAAGGTAGTGTCCGAGTTCGTGTAAAAGTACGGCTATAAAGGTATACACAAACAATAAACCTTTGCCCGAAAGGATAAGAATAACGGCTACGGGAATAAACAGCGGGTGGATGCGAAATTTCTTCATACTAAATTGTATTGCCGCAGGGTAAAAAAGTTGTTGTCTAATTTCGGGGCGTAGGATACAATGAAATCGGGAGTTATACCGCATCCATCTTATAGCTCGCGCCTTAAAATAAAGTCCGTTATAAAACGATAAAAAAAGAAGTTCCTTTCGCAGGAACTTCTTTTCGTATATAATAAAATAATTTTATAAATCGACTTTCTTAATCGGGTTGTAGACGGTGACTCCGTTGTCGGTGAAGTATTTATGTTTGTGATAGCCGTAGTTAAGGCACAGGCCCATAGCCGAGTAGAAGACCATAAAGGTAGGCACGAGCAAGATGGGTACCAAACCGAAAGTGGGCAAAAACGACATCGCCATTAACGAGAACCCGACTACCGTCGTGACGAATATGCAGATATAGTTCTTGCCGAAACCTTTGAAGCAGGTCTTAAAGCCGTCGCCTAAGGCAAGGAAGATATTTTTCGGTCGGTTACGGAAGTATTCGGGCAGCCATTGGCAGAAAAGAGTCATTCTTAACGAGTATACGGCTAGCGCTACCAGAAGTCCTATCGGCAGGGCGAGAACTTTAATCGCCGACATAAGATACGAAGTAAGGTAAATTACCGCGATAAAAATTCCTATATCCGCAAGACCTACCACTATCGAGAAGATAAGGTTAAACAAAAGGTTTTGCCACAGGGTGGTTATAAAGGAGTTAATAAGTCCCACGTCGAAACCGCTTATCATTTTTTCGTGAAGAATTTTCGTCACGGGGAACAGCGGCAGGAACAGTAAAAATCTCGAAATTACGAGAGTCAGTATAAGAAACCATATTCGCCTGTTTACCATTGCGGAATTTTCCTGCGTGAATTCTATAAAGAAATTAAAGAAGCGTTCCATCGACTTTATGGGGTGTTTTAAGAATTCGTCCGCGGTAATCGGGAACTCTTCCTGCAACTTCTGGAAGTACGCTTTAAGAACGGGGCTTGCTATACTCATAAGAACCGCCGAAGCGATGAGCATTATTATGAGTATAAAGAAGAGAATTTTTCCGACCAGCTTGAAATTGCAAAGCAGCACGGAAAAGGAGTTTTTTATGGGCATTTGTTACCTCCCGAAATAACGCCTTGCCATATCTTCGCGCGTTACCGACTCGGTGTCGCAGTACGCTATCGCCGTGAACGAATAAAGATAGGTTAAGATAAGAGCGTAGTTAATTAAGTTTATTATCAATTTTATATACCAAAGTTTTACCGCGAAGAACGCAAGTAACGACAAAACGAACGTAAGCGTCAGCATTACGAGTCCCGGTACGAAAAAGTGTCTTTGATAACTTCTCGATTTATAGAAAGAACTGCCGAAAGCCTTTATTACGTATTGTCCGGAAAAGCTCATCGTAGGAAGCCACAAAGTAAGCGACGACCAGACGTAAACAAGAAGCACGCAAATTAAAATAAAGAATACGGTAGTCAGAATTACGCCGAGTATTCTTGCCCGTATCGAAAGAAACAAAAACGACAGCAAAATAAACAAGTTATGCGCGATAAAGGCCGAAAGCGCAAAGAAAATTGTCGTCGCAAGTGCAGGAAAAAAGTTTTCGTTGACCGAATATATTATTTTGGTTAGACCGAATTCTCCCACTCTTATGCTTCTCGTCACCATGGTAGTCACGTACGCGGTGACTAAGATAAGCAAGACGAACGTAACGGCGAGAGCAATGAGAGAATACTTGTCGTGGTTAAATGCGGAGAGCCACAACGCCGAGAAATTCGGGTAAGAAGCTGTTTTCAGACCGAACAGGAAAGAAGTGTAATCGCTGAACGGGTAGAAATAAGCGAAAGGAGCCGCAGGGATAAGGGAAAGCAAAAATATAGTGCAGAACCTTTTCCCGTTGCCGTATCTGAATAAATATGCAAGCGTTTGTTTTAAGTAACTCATATTATGATTATAACAGCGGAGCGAAAAAAATACAACGCTTTGTATTCCGCGACGGAAAAATTTTTGTCGTAACCTGACTTTATCGCCGCAAAAAAACTGCGGACTGCGGCGGAAATCGACAAAAATATCGAAAAGGCAACGCAAGCGGACTTTTGTTCGATAATATATTACAAATTACGTCAAAATTCTACACGAAGCACCCGTTGCGGCAGGGTAATATTACAATACGTTCGGCGCCGATAAACAATTTCTTTTAACATTAACGGAGGTAACATGATTAACAAATTGGTTATTACAAAAAGCGCGATTTTCGATTACGAAGAGATAGTGTGCAATATAGAAATGGACAGGACGGCTTTTCGCAACGACGTGGAGAAAATAATTAAAAATAAAGAAAATCCGACGAGAATAAAGTACGTTGATAAGAAAACGGGCAAAAAACTTATGCTGTTTATTCGTAAAGGATACGAGTTCGGGCTTATGAAAACGTGGATTCTCGACGGAATATGCGAAGAACGGGACTACGATAAGGAAATGGAAAATAACGGGGTTATTGCGGAATGGTTGTCGGTAATAATAGAGTAGAAGAGTACGCCGCAGCGGACGTGGAAAACATTTTGAAGAACTTTTGCGACAGGGAAAAGGAAGCGGAGATATTCGAACGAAAGGACGAAGAAATCGACTTTATGAAACGCTGTTTGCGATACCTGGACGCGTCGGAAAAGGATATTCTGGAGAAAATTTATTTCGATAAAATTTCCGTAAGAAAATATTCGGCGTTGAGCGGGTTTTCGAGAAACTTTATCGTTAAGCAAAAGAATAAGAGCATAGAGCTGTTGACGAAGTTTTTTAACGTGAAGTTTTGTACGGGCTCGTAAAGGAAGGGGGCGGTCTTGCGGTTTTTAATGCGGACGCAAGACCGCATCTGTATACGGATACGGCTTAATTACGAAATAATTACCGTATTTTTTGCCGTACTTACGCCGTCTGTAATTGACATATACGGTTTCGGGTGGTAAAATCTTACAAAACGGGCTTTTAATTATATTAAATTAAATAAGTTTTAACAAAAAATCGAAATCGAGAGGAAGATATGGTAAAGGCATACAATCCAAAAGAAATTGAAAAGAAGTGGCAGTCTTACTGGTACGACAACGACGTTTTTCACGCGACCGAAGACGAAAGCAAGAAGAAGTTTTACGCGTTGATAGAGTTTCCGTATCCGTCGGGAGCGGGTATTCACGTCGGTCACATAAGGGCATATTCCGGTTTGGAAGTAGTCGCTCGTAAACGCAGAATGGAAGGGTACAACGTACTTTTCCCGATAGGATACGACGCGTTCGGACTCCCCACCGAAAACTACGCTATGGCGACTAAACAGCATCCGAGAGTAGTCACGGATAAAAACATAAAGCACTTTCACGAACAGTTGCAGAAAGTCGGATTTTCGTTCGACTACGACCGCACTATCGACACAACCGACCCTAAATACTATCGTTGGACTCAGTGGATATTCGTGCAGATGTTCAAAAAAGGCCTTGCCTACAAGTCAAAGACTTTCGTCAATTTCTGTCCGAAGTGCAAAGTTGTCCTTGCCAACGAAGAGAGCCAGAACGGGGTTTGCGACCGTTGCGGCAGCGAAGTGGAACAGAAAGTAAAAGACGTATGGTTCCTTAAAATAAGAAACTACGCCGACAGACTTCTTGCGGGACTTAAAGATCTGGACTTCCTTGACAAGATAAAGACCGAACAAGCCAACTGGATAGGAAAAAGTCAGGGCGCGGAAGTTATATTCGACGTTATGTGCGGAGATGAAAAATATCCGCTCAATATCTACACCACCCGCCCGGATACCATTTACGGAGTGACTTTCCTTGTGGTAAGCCCGGAACACCCTATGCTCGAAAAGTACGCCGACAGGATAGAAAACATCGCCGAAGTCAACGATTATCAGCGTAAGGCTAAGATGAAAAAAGAGTTCGAACGCGTACACATGGCTAAGGAAAAGAGCGGCGTTCTCGTCAAGGGAATACACGCCGTTAACCCGATTACCGGAGCGGAGATACCCGTGTTTACGGCGGACTACGTTATGATGGACTACGGCACGGGAGCCATTATGGCTGTACCCGCTCACGATACCCGCGACTACGAGTTCGCTAAAAAGTTCGGTTTGCCGATAATCGAAGTTATTGCGGGCGGCGATATAGAAAAGGAAGCGTATATCGCGAAAGAAGGCGGCACGATGGTCAACAGCGGTTTCCTTAACGGTATGGAAGTCAAAGACGCCATCAAAGCCATGATAAAGAGAATGGAAGAACTCGGCGTAGGCAAAGCCAAAACCGATTACAAGATGAAAGACTGGGCGTTCAACCGTCAGAGATACTGGGGAGAACCCATACCTATAATAAACTGTCCCAAGTGCGGTCAGGTACCCGTACCCGAAAACGAACTCCCTTTGGTACTGCCGCCGCTGGAAGACTTTTCGCCCACCGACGACGCGTCGAGTCCGTTAAGTAAGGTCACGAGCTGGGTAAACACCACTTGCCCCGTGTGCGGAGAAAAAGCTAAGAGAGAGACCGACACCATGCCGCAATGGGCGGGGAGCAGCTGGTACTTTTTAAGATACATGAGCCCCGATTGCGACACGTTACCCGTCAGTCCCGAAGCGTACAAGTATTGGAATCAGGTGGACTGGTACAACGGCGGAATGGAGCACGTCACCCGTCACGTTATTTACAGCCGTTTCTGGAATATGTTCCTGTACGATATAGGAGTGGTAACCTACCCCGAACCTTATAAAAAGAGAACGGCACAGGGACTTATCTTAGGCTCGGACGGAGAAAAGATGAGTAAGTCGAAAGGCAACGTGGTAAACCCCGACGACGTGGTGGCGGAATACGGCGCGGACGTACTGAGAACCTTCATATTGTTTATCGGCGATTACGAAAAACCCGCTCCATGGTCGCAGGAAGGAGTGAAAGGCTGCTGGCGATTCCTTAACAGAGTCTGGAACCTTATGGATATGATTAAAGAAACGAAGACCGACGACTTCAATATGGCTACTATAATAAAGAAAGTGTCGGAAGATTACGAATCGGTAAAATACAATACGGCGATAGCCGCTCTTATGACCGCCGTAAACGCTTTCTACGCAAGGGGTTCGGTCACTAAAGACGAACTCGTGACTTTCGTTAAACTTCTCTATCCCGTAGCTCCGCATATCACGAGCGAAATGTACGAAATGCTCGTCGGCGGAAAGATAGAAAAAGCCGCCTGGCCGACGTACAACGAAGAAGATTTAATAAACGACGTAGTCGAAATTCCGGTGCAAGTGAACGGAAAACTGAAAGGGAAAGTCACCGTCAAAAAAGACGAAGAAGAGAGCGTCGTGTTGGAAAAAGCG
>DJPE01000055.1:0-196 GCA_002439705.1 Christensenella sp. UBA6420 | reverse complement strand
GCGAAAGAAATATTCGAACCGTTGAAAAATATGAATATAATAAAAACGATTTACGTCAAAGGACGCATAATTAACATAGTCGCAAAATAATAAAAAATCAAGAAAAATGCAATCGAAAACGGTTGCATTTTTTTTGCGAAAATATTAAAATATCGTTGAAAATAAAATCCATCAGGAGGAAATAAATAATGGCAAA
>DJPE01000074.1:24913-27133 GCA_002439705.1 Christensenella sp. UBA6420 | reverse complement strand
TATCCTTTTCAAATTACTTATCCATAGCTCAAAACCGTTGGTTTTGAAATTCGCTCACGGCAACGCCGTGAAATTCGCTACCGCAAAGCGGTAAATTCGTTCGGCTTTGCCGAAATTCGTATCTTCACACGCAATCGGTCGGTCTAATAAGCGATTAACTCTATCACACCCACCGCGGTGGCTATCGCGCCGAAAATGTAGAAGCATATTCCGTCTTCCGCTCCCGCAATATCTCCTACGGAAAGAAGGGCGATAAGGACGCCTGCGATTATCGTAAGTATGGATATGATTACGTCGAAGACGAGAGCTCTTTTACCGCGACGGCGGATAAGGAACTTTATGAGCATAGCGAGTCCGTACACCGCGATAAGAGCTCCTACTATTATTATAAACCATTTGGAAATTTCGCTTTGGAACACGAGCAAAAGTACGCCCAGCACGAAAACGATTATTCCTATAAAGAAGTAGAGCATAACTTCGCCCGAAGTGTTCTTTGAACTTATCATTTTACGCAAATTGCTTACCGCTACGAAAAATCCGCCTAATAAACAGCCTACCGCAAACACGGTGAGCATCATATTGACGACAGACCTTTGAGCTATGCACAAAAGTATGCCGACGAAAGCGAGTATCGCTCCGAAAAGACGGATAGCGGTATTGCTTAAAGGCGAACGTTTAGCCGAACCGCTTGCGGAACTTACGGTAGTTGCGCTTTGTTTTTTCTTTGCCATAATTATTTCTCCTTTAATTTTAATAACTTTCTTAACGAGAGATTTCCCTCGGGCTTATTCTAACATAAAGTATATATTCTTTACAACAAAAATTATATTTGATTTTCGTTAAAAAATTATTACGCCCAAATGTTGAAGAAGAATTTTCTCGCCCATAAGGATAAGAATTGTTCCCCCTGCGATTTCCGCTTCGGACTTAAACTTCTCTCCGAACAAGTTGCCGATTTTCAGACCGATTCCCGACAAAACGAACGTAATAGCTCCTATTATCGCTATCGAAATAAATATATTTATCCCCGGCAAAAGGGCGAAAGTTATTCCTGCCGCGAGAGCGTCTACGCTCGTATCCAACGCAAGAAACAAAAGACATTGAAATTACCTTGGTCTACAAATAATAATTACAAATCTTTTGGAGGATTTAAGTATGAAATTTACTCCTATTTTTTAACGATTAGGGATTGCAATACATATTCGTTATATCTTATAATGTAAATAAGATGGATTGTTTATATATTTTGTAACTCGCAATACTAAAGATAAAATTTTAATAAAAAACATTGAGGAAATAACATACAACGCTACGTGTCTGCAAAAGTGTCTGCAAAAAAGAGTTGTCATGAAAAAAAGAATTACCTCTTTTATGATTCTTACCGTATTCCTCGGTATAATGTTTATATTTTTTTCGTGCACGGGAAACAAACAAAACGAAGATAATATATCTCACAACGGAGATGGAGAGCCGCAAATGTCTTGGTCTGCGAGTTGCTACGCTTTTGATAAAGCATTTGACGTAGATAATGTAAAATTTAATTATAAAATGCGATTGCCAAACTTTAATGTTAATACTTTAGACATGGTTATAAATTATGCGGAAATAATTGTAATGTCTTATGAACTTGATTTAGACGGTTCTATTTATAAAGACATAAACTCTGTATCTATTGGCAAAATAAAAGCAGTTAAAATGGATCGTTCTGCAGACCAGTATTCCGTTACGTTTAATTATGAACTGGAAGTCGCTATTCCTAAAGAATCTTTTGTCCTCGATAGCGGGGCAATATCCGTCGGTTTTGCAAAACAAGTAAAGACCATAACAATTAATGAAACTGAAATGGTTGTTGTTGACGGCAATTCCGTGATTTCATATGTGCCGAAAGAGTATTCTGAAAGAAATGGTTTGCCGAGCATTTATTTGTATTATAAAATCGAAAATGAAAAGGTTTATTTCGCCGATAAACCGTTTAATAATTCTAACAAGTAAGAGTTCAACGAAATTATACCGTTGCCCGAAACCGTATTCAACGCGTTTAACGGACAGTATCTGAAAGTGTCCATAGGCAAAGGTTTAATCACGTTGCCCGAAATAGCGGCGTTAGTTGAAAGATATGCTGTATTTTTTAATTAAATCGTAGAAAAACCTTAACCGATAGTTGATTAGTTTTTAAGGCGTTCGATTTTTCGGACGCCTTATTTCTTACGACCATATGAC
>DJPE01000074.1:15634-24879 GCA_002439705.1 Christensenella sp. UBA6420 | reverse complement strand
ACCATATGACGGTTTTTCCGCTTTTTCGGCAAGACGGAAGTTAATTTCGCGAAAAAAGACGGGGCAGAATAAGTTATATAACTTTCTATCGTTGCATTTTAATCTAATATTTGATATATTAAAATATACGCTACGCGTGAGCGCGAAGCGAACTTACGGTGAGGTTATATGAAATACGTCGTTGTTTTGGGAGACGGAATGGCAGATTATCGCAAAGGTCCGCTCGGAGTACGGACTCCGTTGGAGCTTGCGAAAAAACCCAATATGGATTCTCTTGCGAAAAAAGGAGTCGTCGGACTCTTGAAGACGGTGGACGACGGAATGAAACCGGGTAGCGACGTGGCTAATCTCAGCGTAATGGGTTACGACCCGAAAGTCTGTTACACCGGCAGAGCTCCGCTCGAAGCTCTTTCGCTCGGAATAGATATGACCGAAGACGACACCGTGTTCAGAATGAATCTCGTCACCTTATCCGACGGCGAAGAATTCGCCGAAAAGACGATGGTTGACTACTCCGCGGGGGAAATTTCCACCGAAGAAGGGCACGAACTCGTTAAAGCCGTCGCGGAAAATTTAAGCGACGGTTGCATAGAATTTTTCGGCGGAACGAGTTACCGCAACTGCGCGGTTTTACGCGGAACGCACACCGACGTTACTTTCACTCCGCCGCACGACATTTTGGGTAAAAAAATAGGAGAATACCTGCCGCAGGGCGAAGAAAGCGGCGTTTTTACGTCTCTTATCGAACGTTCGCAAAGGGTTCTTCTTAACCACCCCGTAAACCTTAAAAGGATAGCCGACGGCAAAAATCCCGCCAACGCAATCTGGTTCTGGGGCAAAGGAACGAAGCCTAAGTTGGAAAACTTTTACGAAAAGTACGGACTTAAAGGGGCGGTAATTTCCGCTGTCGATTTGTTGAAAGGAATAGCGGTAGGCGGCGGACTCGACGTAATAAACGTGGAAGGAGCGACGGGCAATCTCGACACGAACTTTATGGGCAAGGCGCAAGCCTGCGTGGACGCACTCGACACTCACGATTACGTTTATCTTCACTACGAAGCTCCCGACGAATGCGGGCATCAGGGCGACGCCGAAGGGAAAATCAAAGCGATAGAAAAAATCGACGAAGCGATAGGGTTTATCGTAGAAAAGCTCACCGAAAAAAAGGAAGATTTCGTAATGGCGATACTCCCCGACCACCCCACGCCGTTATGTTTAAGAACGCACGTTTCCGACCCCGTGCCGTTTATAGTTTACAACTCCGTCCGCAACGGCAACTGCGGACTCGAATACAATGAAGAAGCCGCCCAAAAAGGACTTTATTTAAGCAACGGCAGGGCGCTTCTCCGACTTATGATGAAAAGCTGAATACAGAGAAAGGAGAACCTTATATGGAACATTTGGATACCAAACAGTTAAGAAACGCTTATCTTAAATTCTTCGCAGACCGCGGACACGCGATTATTCCGTCCGCGTCGCTTATCCCCGACAACGACCCCACCGTGCTCTTCACTACGGCGGGTATGCACCCGTTGGTGCCGTATCTTCTCGGCGCAAAACACCCTGCGGGTACTCGTCTTACCGACGTACAGAAATGCGTCCGCACGGGCGACATAGACTCGGTAGGCGACGCCACTCACTGCACCTTTTTCGAAATGTTGGGCAACTGGTCTTTGGGCGATTATTTCAAAAAGGAAAGCATAACCTGGTCGTTTGAATTTCTTACCAAGGTTTTGGGAATTCCCGTAGAAAAAATAGCGGTAAGCGTATTTGCCGGCGACGAAGACTGCGCGCGCGACGAATTCGCGGCGGAGACCTGGATAAATCTCGGAATAAAGAAAGAAAACGTATATTATCTTCCCAAGAAAAACAACTGGTGGGGACCTGCGGGACAAACCGGACCTTGCGGACCCGACACCGAAATTTTCATTATTCTCGACAAGGAAAAATGTTCCCCCGACTGTTCTCCCGCCTGCGACTGCGGAAAGTTCGTCGAAATCTGGAACAACGTGTTTATGGAATTCGACAAGAAAGCCGACGGTAGCTACGCTCCCCTTAAACAAAAGAACGTAGACACCGGTATGGGTCTTGAAAGAACCGTCGCTATGCTGAACGGTTTCGAATCGGTTTACGACACCGACGTATTTAAGCCCGTAATAGATATGTTGAAAGAAAGAAGCGGAAAAGACGGGGCGGAAAATATCCGCGCTATGAGAATAATAGCCGACCATATCCGTACTTCTACCTTTATGTTGGGCGACGAAAAGGGCATAACCCCAAGCAACGTAGACCAAGGTTACATTCTCCGCCGCCTTATCCGCAGAGCGGTAAGATTTGCTCGCGTGCTCGAAATAGACAATTCCGTCCTTATCGACATCAGCAACAAGTATATAGAAATCTACGGCGAACACTATAAAGAACTCGTAGAAAACTCCGCAAAAATCATCGACGAACTTCAAAAGGAAATCGAAAGATTTAACAAAACTCTCGTCACGGGACTTAAAGAGTTTGAAAAACTTTTAGGTTACATTCAGAACAACCGTATCTCCGGCAAAGCCGCTTTCAGACTTTACGACACGTTCGGTTTCCCGATAGAAATGACGGTGGAACTTGCTCGTGACCACGGCGTGACCGTCGACGAAGAAGGTTTCGAAAAGGCGTTCAGAGAACATCAGGAAAAATCCCACGCGGGCGCGGAACAGAAATTCAAGGGCGGACTCGCCGACAACAGCGAAGCCACTTCCCGTCTGCACACCGCAACCCATCTTCTCAACGCCGCTCTTAAAAAGGTTCTTAACGACCCGTCCATTCAGCAAAAAGGAAGTAACATAACGGCGGAGAGACTTCGTTTCGACTTCAACTTCCCCCGTCCGCTCACTGCGGAAGAACTCGCCGCGGTAGAGAAGGAAGTAAACGACGCCATCGCCGAAAAAATCGACGTAATCTGCGAAGAAATGCCGCTCGAAAAGGCGAGAGAAAAGGGCGCGGTAGGAGTGTTCGGCGACAGATACGACGCTCTCGTAAAGGTATACACCATCGGCAACCGCAGTATGGAAATCTGCGGCGGACCGCACGCAAAGAACACGGCGGAACTCGGACACTTCAAAATAACGAAAGAACAGTCCTCTTCGAGCGGAGTCCGCAGAATCAAAGCCGTATTGACCGAAAACTAAAATATTGATATAATTAAGGTATGGGTAAAAGGTTCGGTAAAATAGCAAAAATAACGCTGCTCGTCTGTCTGTGCGCGACGCTCGTTCTCGCGACGGTCGCGTGCGACCTGTTCGGCGGCGGTTCTACCGAAGATAACCGAAACAACATAGTAAAACCCAACATTAGCAAAGCGCAACAGGATTACGACGATCTGAACACGAAGGCTTCCGACGTGGCGGCGTCGGCTACCGTTGCGTTTTTTAACAGAAACGCAAAAAAAGAAGTCGTTTCTACCGAAATTACCGAAAATCTTTCTCTGAAAAGAATCCGCAACGGAAACAAGTTTTTCGCGAAAGCCGAGCTTTCGACTACGGACTGCGACGACAGCATAGTGGCTTTGTACAAGCAGATACGACAGCTCGTTGCTTCCGAAGACGAGCCTTACTCTTCTGCCGACGACCCCGTCGTGGAATACCTTGAAAAGTCTTCTTCCCTTTCCCTTTCGTTAGGATACGAAAACTGCTACAACGTATCTGCCGAGTACGTTTCCGAAAAATCGCCCGCAAAAAGGCGTTACGCTTTCGACGACAAGGCTATTTCCGACTGTCTTGACGGGGAAAGCGATTTCGTACTGTCTTCCTACCTTACCGCAAGCGGAATTTTCGACTTAAAGAACGCCGCCGACTGGGTGTCGGAAGACAAGGCGAGCAGGTTCTTCTCCACCGACAAAAACCGTTTTATCTATCAGCTGAAAGCCGACGAAAACAAGATAAAAGCCATCGTAATAAACAAAATCGACAAGGTTTTGCCCCTTATTTTAGACGAAAACCTTTCCGACGACTCCTATGCGAAAATTTTGGGATTTATCTCAAAATGGATAAAAATCAACCCGACTTCGGTGGACGCTCTCGTGTCCGACAAGGGTCTTCCCGACAGCACGACGGTTAATTTTTCGTTCGATATAAACGTCGATTTCGCCGAACTTGACCAACTTTTGTTCCTTGCGTTCGGTAAGGACAAAAAGGAAGAAATATCGGGCTACGTCAACGCTCTCGCCACTCTTAAAAGCGTGTGCGGAACGAACGGGGAAGACAGGACTCTCGGTCTGCGGGTCACGATAAACGAGAAAGAAAACTTCTTCTACGACGCTAAAAAATGTTCTTTCCCGACCGAAGCGGAAGAAACGTTTTTACCTTTGGACGAAGACGTCGCGGACAGAAAAGTCGTTACCGCGGACGATATAAAAACGGCGTTTTCCGATATTATTACCTTAATTTTCGGCGAAACCGACAAGACGGACACCGAAGAAAGCAACTGATTTACGGAACGCTTATAATAACGATACAAATCAAGGAAGGGAGCAAAGTAATATACTTTTAAGCCCCACAGCCCCCGCTACTGTATGAAGTAAGGAAAATCCGAAACCGTACGCCACTACAAGGGAAGGCAGGTTCGGTACGCAAGTCACCGTTTCGTACCGCTTCGAGTCAGGATACTTGACTGTATAATAAATATACGGAGGGTATAGTACCTATGAAAAAAATGCAAAAGACTCTGGTCGCTTTGCTTTGTTTGGTATGCGTATTAAGCACGGTTTTCGTGCTTTTTGCTTGTACGGACAATAACGCCAACGACCTTGAAAAGACGGTTACTATCGTTATAGGAGAAGGCGAAACCGCCACTGCCGAAACGGTAACCACCGGAGCAAAATATCTTTTCGACCTTCTTAACGAGTTGAACAACCGCAAAGAAAACAAGATAGCCTTAAACGGTTCTTGGAGTACGTACGGATTGTTCGTCACCGAAGTAGGCTCTCTTAAAGCCGAAGGCGACAATCAATACATCTGCGTGCTTACGTCCGACGCGGAGTATAAAGACGCGACCGAATGGGCGGTTAAGAAAGAATACAACGGCACGGAAGTAGTTTCTTCCACGCTCGGCGTTTCTTCCTTGCCCTTGAAAGACGGCTGCGTATATATGTTCGCTCTCGTTACTTACTAAATTGTCAAAAGGCAGCGTTTATATTAAAAAAATAGTGCTTATCGCCCTTTTCGGGGCGAGCCTTAACGCTGTCAAATTTTGCCTTATGTATATTCCGAATGTGGAGGCGGTGACTCTCCTCATTACGGTTTATACCTATTGTTTCGGCTTGGGCGTGGGACTTCCCGCCACGCTCGTATTCTGCGTAATCGAAGGACTGCTGTTCGGATTCAACCCGTCTTGGCTCGTAGCGTACTTCATTCATTGGCCGAGCGTAGCGATTGCGGCGTTCTTCATTAAAAAACTGAAAATCAAAAATTCGGTACTCGTAGCGGTAATTATAGGTATCGTAACCGCCCTTTTCGGACTGCAAAGCACCTTTACCTATTTTCTTACGGGCGGCGCGGTCGGTAAAGACGGCTGGGTATCCGCTTATTGGGCAACGTATATATCGGGCTGGGCTTTTTACGTCACGCAGGTGGTCTGCAACCTTATTTTAATAAGCGTAGCGTTTACCCCGCTCACCAAACTTCTCAACCGTCTCGGTCGCTCCTATTTCGGCGCGGAAAATTTCAATTAACGTAAACGTATCAATTTAATAAAAATTTATTAAAAAAATCTTTTCCTTTTATGTTACAATATAAATGAAAAGGTTTGCTCGCAAAAACTTTTTCACAAGCTATTCAACTCATTACAACGCACGACTATCACACCGCGCTTTGTTCTATGCAAATCGCAATTTAATTCCTACACCCGAAAAATTTCGCACCGCCTCGGCGAAATTAGCATGATAAAATCAATAAAAGAAAATATACGGAGATTTTTTATTATGAAAAAACCTATTACTTTATTTTTAATAATAATTCTGCTCGTTGCAACTATGGTTTCGGGTTTCGGCTGTTCACGTGAAAAATATCTGTCGACGGAAACCTTTATATATTACGTTTCGCAAGACAACGGCGAGAACTTAGTCTTCATCAAAGGTCTTACCGAAAAAGGCCGTCTGCAAAAAAATATCGTCATTCCCGAAGAAATCGACGGAATGAGAGTTTATGACTATAGCGGATATGATGACGCGCCTAACGTAAAAAAAATAATAATTCCATATAATATAATTGCAATAAACGCAAGATTTTTCGGTCCCAGTTACCTTTTTGTTAGAAATTACCCGAGCGGATTGAAGATTTTATACGTAAGATGCAGATATAACAGAATTGCTAACTTTTCCATGCTTGGGAACAACTTCGTTGCCGACGCAGCCGAAAAGAACTATTCCTTCTTTACGAATTTTGCGTATTACGACCTTGCCAACATGCAATATCTCTTTAATTATGAGGACGCGCCTAATGAAGGAGTCTTTTTCATTGATGATTTAGAAGTAAATGAAAAATTAGAAATCTTTCCCGAAACGCCAAAAAGGGACGGGTATATCTTCACAGGCTGGTTTGCCGAACCTGAATGTATTAACATAATAGAACTGAACGGCTTTGAAAAAACCGACGACGAAACGATTTATCTCTACGCCGGTTGGACAAAAAATACATAAACACTTAGGAGGGTTAAATGAAAACTAAACAACGACTTGCTTCTTTCATCATTATTGCGATGTTTTTATCATTGCTTACGGCAATAACCATTATTGCAATTCCCGACAAGCCATTTGCTGTCGACGCTGAAAGCATTATGGTCTCTCCTTTCGTCGGAGAAGCGCCGCACCTAACATTAGAACAAAAGGCTTCCGCCATTAATTACCCTGCAAACACAAACAACACACCCATGTTGACAATATTTATTCCCGACGTTAATGAAGACGCGTCAGCGTGGAGTAATAACTATTTTTATGGCGGATTCTCTTACGATGAAAAATTTCTCCCCGAACGAATCGAATCAACTTATGGCAACGCTGAAATCTATACGGCCAAATACCAAAATTCACAATTATACGTTGCTCGTTGCAAAAAATCCAATTACGAAATCGACGCTACTAAATTTAAAACGCAAGACGAAATTACTTCATTTTCGTCGGACGCAAATAAACATCGAATTATTTTACTTAGTTTTAATAATCCAACAGATATATTTTCTACCGCATATACGGAAGTCAACAAATTGATAACTTTTGTCCTTTACGACTTAAAGGTTTTGACCAACCTTAACGCCACAGTCAATATAATAGGACATGGAAGGGGAGGTTTGCTCGGAATAAAATACGCGAACGAACACCCTACTGCAGTCAACGCCCTATTTAATATCGGAACACCGCACAACGGCTCGGACACACTGAAACTCTTACAAGTACTAAAAAACCGTGGTATTGACATTTCAAAAGTTGAAGAACTGTTAGGAGGCTCAAGCATATATGAGTTTGCAGACGGAAATTCTTCTCTTCTTTGTGATTTGAAAAACGACTGGAACAACAACACTATTGCGCAAAATCCTTATATTAAAGCCTACGCTTTTGGCGGCGTAACCGACCATAGCCATTTTGAGAAAATAGGGAATATGTTAACCCTGTTTTCCGATATAAACGACGAGACAAATCTGTCTAAACTATTAGAACTGCTTGTCGCAAAAGATGCAAACGAAAATAATTGGGCTTCTGAATACTTAGGAGATAATGAAGATTCTCTTTTACAATCCTTAAATGCAATAAAAATGAAACTTCT
The DNA here is from genome assembly GCA_002439705.1 of Christensenella sp. UBA6420. Lineage (GTDB taxonomy): Bacteria > Bacillota > Clostridia > Christensenellales > DTU072 > CAG-1782. The sequence continues at coordinate 17,080 of DJPE01000074.1, read as the reverse complement.
ATCGCAGTCGCTTTAACAAAAGCCAATGTGAGCGTTTTTAAATACATTTACTTTAATTATCTGAACGATATAGATTTTGATTTTAGCAATGACGATAGCTCTCACGATGCAGACGAGACAAACTTTACAGATAACGATTTGCAACTTTATGCCGTGGCCACCAGTTGTGTTAGATATCTTATCAACGCTTATCAATATTACTGGGAGCATGCACAAGGCACTGATTTCGACCAAAACTATCTCGACACTTATTTGCATGAAACGTCTAAATCATCTGATTCTTGGCTGCTCGATTCTTTTATTTCTGTCTCTGACAATCTAAGACAATATATCAACATCGGCGCTAAAGCATTATATTCTGCTCTAAAATCAGAAACAGGATTGTCCGACATACAAATCTTCGGATTTACTTACAATAAGGACGGTCAGAAATTGGAGAACACAGAAACATTAGCGGAATGTTTGCAAACAAAATTAACTGATATCAACAAGTTTTTATCAAATATAAAAGCCAACCGCTCTTCGCTGGCTTCAGCGTCAAAAATCGCCAGCGCCATAAGCGTCGTAATGGATAGACTGCCTACCGCTATAATTCCTATTTCTGCCACTGTAACCCTTGCTGCCGTATTTGCCCCCGCTCTTGTCCGCTTCGGACTCGTTTCCGCCGCCGTCCTTGACATATCTTCCGACTTTGCGTTTTCAAGTTTCCTTGACGATGTAGTCCTTAGAGACAACACCGAATTCGATTACATAAGTTGGTCTTCTCGCGATGAAATACTTTTTATGAGTGATTTGTTGGTCCAATATAATTCACAAATTGCACAAGGATACGCAGTATTTGACCACTACGGAAAAGTCTTTACTTCTAAAGAAGTCAATATAAATAAAAGTTCTTTATTTCCTATTCCATTCACTCATTATTTGGAAACTATGGATTCCGACATTATACAAATGATAATGGAAAAACTGGACATTGCTTCTACAGAAGAAGTGGACTATTATTACGTTGTCGACGCATGGGATAGAAGCGTTACAATAACCGGAATAAGAAACGAGGAGCTGAAAGAACGCCGCAGTTTGACCATTCCTGCAGAAATCAACGGTAATAAAGTTACGAAAATAGCCCCGCGAGTATTTAAGGAATGCTCTTTCCTTTCAGTAAGTATTCCCGAAGGCATATCAGAAATTGGCGCCGAAGCATTCTATGACTGTGAAGAGTTATCCTCAATAACTTTACCCGATTCCTTAGAAAAAATCGGTGATAACGCTTTTTATTATACGGCCCTTACTACTGTCAACATCGGTAAAAACGTAAAACACATTGGGAATTTCGCTTTCGGTATATCAAAAATTACGTTTAACGTATTAGAAGATAACGCTTTCTTTACGTCTTTTGACAATTCCCTGTATGATAAAAATAAAAAAATATTAATAAAATACGGCGGT
>DJPE01000074.1:12125-15625 GCA_002439705.1 Christensenella sp. UBA6420 | reverse complement strand
CAGGGGGAAATATCGTTTTGCCATCAACCGTAGAAATCATCTCTGATTTTGCCTTTTACGAGCTGGACTGTCTTATCTCAATATCAATGCCCGGTGTAAAACGCGTTGGGAATTATGCCTTTTACGGAAGCTCACTGCAAACAATTGTGTCTGCGCCTATGTTAGAGAGTGTCGGTGAATTCGCATTCGACGAAACACGTTGGTTTAACAGTCATTGCACTAACGGCTTTATCATTCTCAACAATTTACTGTTGAGATATATTGACTCAAACGAATCTATAACCGACGTGGAAATTCCGGATAATGTGACAAGCATCCAGCCGAAAGCATTTTCCGATAGCAAACTACAAAGTTTAGTGATTCCTTCCGGCGTAGAATTTATCGACTCAAGAATATTTGAAAATTGTAGCAATATAAAAAAAGTAATCTTCAAAGGTCAAATTCCTCCCAGTGTCGTAGGACTCCTGACAGATGGAACCGGAATAAACGGAGATGCCTTAACAATATACGTTCCGTATCAACATCGTTCAATATATGAAACGAATTTATCGTATCTAAATTCTCTTAATGGTCCGTTTGCTTACGTTTACACTTTATATTACCGTGATATAACGAATCGCTCTTATTGCTATACACAGGAGTTTACTCAAGAAGAGCTTCCTTTAGCTATAAACTTTCCCGCGCCGAATCCGGCACTTAACTTTGCGGGATGGAGTTTCGCCAACAGGCATTTCGACGAAGCTACTACAATTTCTAACGCCGGTTCAGACATAGTATTGTATGCGTTTTATAAGTATAACGTTCGATTTGTTTTAGAAAACGGAGATGAAGATATCGTTAATGAAATTATCTACCATGATGAATTTTCATTCCCTGCGCCGACAAGAAAAGGATATTATTTAAGCAGTTGGGAAAACATTACGACCGGCGGCTCCTATTTTGCATCTACTACAACCGGAATATTAGATAACGATTTTTCCACAACCGAAGGATGGACAATCAAGGCTGTTTGGGTTCCCAATAGTTACGAATTAGTGGTAAACGACAACGGCGATTGGTGGGTATACATCAGCGAAAACAACAACGTATTATTATCGCGAGACCAAAAGTTTATCCATTATGGCGATTCTATAAATATAACCGAGCTCGTCGCTCTGTTTAAAGAAAACGGAATAGGCTTTCGGACCGGATATACTCTTGTAGGATTTACTTTCGGTGATACCGTCGATGATAGTTTCGGCGGACCTTCGAATGCCGACAGACCGCCTTACGACCAAACTGAACCGGTATCTCAATATTTGTGGATTCCGTATTTGGGCGAAAACGGAAGTACGGTTTACATTATAAATGCAGAGGAAGAAACTCAAACTTTTGCAGATAACGTTACACTTTATAACAGCACGACTTATCATTTATATTCCATATACGAGCTTGAGCAATATGACATTAGATTTTATCTGAACGGCCATTTGATAGAAAATATTTCACGAACGTATACATATGGCGAATACTTGATAAATCTCGGCTATATCTATCAATCATATGGCGATTTTTTACGAAATTTCGGCGACATAGAAGAATCATATAGTGATTTTATCAAATGGTCAACCTTGCCATATCCTGTATTTGAACCCGATTCGGATCTCCCTAGCGATACGCCGCAAAATAGGTTCTTATTCAGCACTATGCAATTATATGATTTTACTCCAAACGTCGACGGAAATATAACGTCGCCTCCTCTTGAATTATATGCAATACTTCAAAAACGGTGTAAAGTCGATTTCAAAAATTATGACGACACCATATTAAAAACAGATTACGTAATTTACGGGGGGAATGCGACTCCTCCAGAAAATCCCTCTCGTTTGGGATATTCTTTCATCGGATGGGATTGTAGTTATAACGTCATAACCAGTGGTCATTTAATATGTACGGCAATGTACACTCGTTACGAATACACTGTACCCGAAAACTGCGACCAAATTATTACATTTTCAAGTTCTGCAGTTTATGTCGATTGTAGCAACAAAATCTGTGGCGCAGTATACAAAATTGCGCCTAGCGTAAATGTTATTACGTTTGAAGACAAATCAAAACCTTCATTAATAAGCTTGCTTTTAAACAAACGACAAAGTATAGAGATATTAAATCGCAACTCGCCTATAACAATAATTTTGCACAATTATTTTGCGATTGCGAACGGAACAGGCAATGGAATTAAGGGTGAAAATGCGCCGATTATCAATTTATATTGTATCGGAGCCAGTGGTATACAAGGCGGAATCTCTTCGGAAATCAAACCTATTCTGGATTATTCTTCTGCCGGCATAATAACAAACACATTGAATATTTCAGGCGAAAGCTCCGCATATCTGAGTATAACCGGCGGATTCGGGAATTCCGGAGTCGATGGTGTAAGTTATACTTCTTCTACTGCCGCAAGTAACTGTGCCGGCGCAAATGGAGGCAGTGGAACCGACGGATATGCCGGCGGATACGGAGTAGTTTGTGCCAATATTAACATAAGTAACGTTAATGTTTCCATTCTAGGCGGATACGGTGGCAGTGGCGGAAATGGTGGTAATGGTCAGAATGCCGGTGATATTACCTCCATTCCTAATCACGGCGTTGTCGGAACAACCGGCAAGCCCGGGGGTAACGGCGGTCGCGGGGGCGACGGCGGTATTGGAAAAGCTGCTGTCCTCTTGCTTCAGGGAACGTTTACCGTCGAAGCATCAGCCTCTGTACGACTTCACGGCGGATACGGCGGTGCCGGTGGTAAGGGCGGACACGGAGGCAATGGCGGTCGCGGAGGTAAAGGCGGACCCGGAAAATTCGGCGTCCCTGCTGCAAAGGGCGGCACAGGTGGACAAGGTGGAAACGGCGGCAATGGCGGAAATGGCGGAATCGGAGGCGATGCTATACTTTCCTTATCCGGAACGTTAAACTTTGCGCCCGGAACAACGACACAACTAAGCGGAAGCGGTAAAGACGGCGGTAATGGTGGATATGGCGGAAGCGGAGGTGCCGGCGGGGAAGGTGGCAATAAATGGCCCACCAATAATCTTGCAGACTCTGGCTCTGCGGGGAAATCGGGCAACAACGGTTCTGCTGGGGAATCAGGGAATTAGTCGAAAGTAATTTTCTCATATATGACATTAAAGCAAACCTTTGCGAATTAAGGTTTGCTTTTTTGTTTTCAATTAAATATCCGTTTAATTTTCATTGTTATTATTTCGTCGGATATGGTATAATATCGCTGTAAACGATAATTTTCGATTTATGGAGTGATTATTATGCACAGCGTAGTTATTAACGGAAAAAAATATCTTGCGGAAGACAACGCTCCGCTTAAAGAAAGTCTTATGGCCGCGGGGTTCAACTTCCCCTGCGGCGGAAACGGAAAGTGCGGCAAGTGCCGAATAATTTGTCCCGAAATAGAGCCTACCGACCTTGACAGGCGGTTTTTGTCCGACACGCTTATAAATCAGGGCGTGAGA
>DJPE01000074.1:11783-12060 GCA_002439705.1 Christensenella sp. UBA6420 | reverse complement strand
CAAGGCTACGAATATAGTTTTAAGAGAATGTTCGGTTGCGGCAAGCATAACCGACCGCGAAATAAGTATCTGCATCGTGGGAGAAACGCCCGTAGAAACGGTGGTAAAGAAAAACCCGCTCTTCGATTATCCTTTCGAAACGCTCGTAGCGGAATACGAAAAAAATCCGTCCGCATTGTCGAACGCTCTTCGCGCGGTAATCGGAAAGGAAAGCGTGGAGCTGTTTGAAAAATACGGTGCGGCGAAAGCCGCGGTAATTGCGATAGCGGCGAAAGAA
>DJPE01000074.1:0-11700 GCA_002439705.1 Christensenella sp. UBA6420 | reverse complement strand
CTTAGCGAAACCGACGTATTCGACCTGCCTGCCGAAAGTCTGTATATCCTGCCGTCCGTAAACGACTTTATCGGCGGAGAGATTCTTGCGGAAACGATTTGCCTTAAAGAACGCAGTCTTTTAATCGACTGCGAAAAAACGGTAGTCTTCTACGGAATAGGCGAAGACGACGATATAGCCACCGCCCTTTGGGACTGCGATTACTCCGACCTTGCGATGCGTTGCGTCAAGGCGGCGACGAAACTTATGCTCGACGAATTAAAGAACCCGACCGTCTATCTCTACGGCAGAAACGCCGACAAAGTGGGCGACGCTCTCGAAGAAATCGGCGTAGCCGCTATCCGTCGAGAAAAGAGTATCGACAACGTGGTATCGGCTATGATGTCTTTCCGTACGAGAAGCAAACTTCTCAAAGAAAAGAACAGAACCACCTTCATTAAAATTTACGACAACGAAGCGTTTCAGAATTATCTGAATGAAGAAAACTGATTGAGTGAAGTTCTGCCATAGGCAGAGTGAAGTTATCACGTAGCGATAGTGAAGTTCGGCTTCGCCGAGTGAAGTTTCGAGCAGAACTCGAAGTTAAGGATAAGTTATTATAGAAAGATAGGATTTTGCGTCCTATCTTTTTTCTTTCCAAATAAGGGTGGGTGGGCGGGATATAAACACCGATATATTGATAAAAACGGAATAGAACTACTATCCTATCCCGTCTTAATTTTTCGTATCCCTAACTCAAAACCGACGGTTTTGAACTTCACTGCCGTTAGTCTTCTTCACTACCGCAGGGCGGTAACTTCACTCTGCCTGTGGCAGAACTTCACCCCAAAAGTTAAATTCGTTCAAAGCACGGCTTTGAAATTCGTTTATAGAAAAAGACGTTCCTTTCGGAACGCCCTTTTTTTAGTTATTTTTCGTTATGCTTTGGTAAATTCGCTGTTGGTGCACTTGGGGCAGGGCGGCAACTTGTCGCTCGCGTCAAGAGTTACGCAGGTGTGGCAGTTGGTGCAGCAATATTTGCCGCGTCCGGGTTTTTCGCCGGTCTTTACGATTTCTTTCTTCATAATTTCCTCCTTGAAATTTGGTTTCTAATTCTATTTTGCTCAGTTCAGGGTTGTTTATACCGCGGCTTAAAGGTAAGTTTTTCTAAATATCGTTTTCGGCTTTTCGTATAACTATCTCGCCGTCGCGGACTTTGTAGTAGCTGTCCTTTATCTTTTCGCTTTTTACAAGGCGGTCGCCTAAGTAGTAATCGCGGTAAGCGCGGCTATAAACGCCGTCGTAAGCCTTTTTTGTTATCCGGGATTTTTCGCCGTCTTCCCATACTATATTTTCGTCGGGTTTTTCGACGTACTTTGACGGAACAGTCTTAATAGTTTCGCTTCGCAGTTTTATTTTATACTGCGGTTTCCGTCCGAAAACGGTTATTTTTATTAATTTTCCGTCGCATAAAGCGGAGATATACGCGGGATAATCGGAGTCGTTATACAATATTAAGTCGCTTGCGGAACTGACCATTGCGTCGAGCGACGGCGGCACGTAAGAAGTCGGCAAAGAGTGGTTGCTCGCCGCGGCTACGGCAAACCCAGCCGTCAGCCATGCGTTGTATAAAGCAGTGCTTACCTGACAAACTCCGCCGCCCACCCCTACTACGTATTCGCCGTTTATTATTACTTTGGCGGTGCCGAAACCGTTTTCGACGGTTCTTTCCCCGACGGTTGCGTTAAAACTAAAGAACCCGCGGGGCGGTATTTCCGACAAATTAAGCCTTTCGCAGGCTAATTCTATATTCCTTTTTCTTCCGTCCGCGCTACGGGAATAATCGGTGCCGAAAGCAGCCGCCGCGACGGTGTTTTTCTTCAGTTCTTCAGTGGTTTTTACGGGAGAAACCGCCGTCTTTTCGGCGGTAACCGTACACCTGCGGTCGAGAGAAACGACGACGTCGGAAAAAAGTTTTTCCCGATCTATTTTCGCACCGTCCTTACCGTCGGTATATAAAAAACCGTCGGCGGTAAACTTAGCCGTCGGCTCTTGCGGCGGGGCGTATTCCTTTTCGCACACGCTTTCGATGTTTTCGTAAAATTCACTGTCAAGGTATCTTAAAAATGCTTTTTCGTTACCCGAAAATTCGTTTTCGCAAAACAAAACGAAGCTCTTATTATATTTAAGTATCCGCTTTATATCGGCGTTTACGGGTACGCGGCAGGTCAGTACGTAGGCGTTTTCGCCCGCGGCGATTTCCACCGGAACGCTGCGGCTTTTCGGGGCTGCCGCTCCGAAAATAATTGCGGCGAAACACAGTATCGCCGTCAATACGAAAACGAATATCTTTTTTCTCATAGCGGTAGTATTTTTCTTTATCGCGTTTTTATACTTGTCGTTGACTTTTAGTTATAAATGTTTTATTATTATTATAATCTCTTTTAGAGAAAATAAAGAGAACGAAATGAAAGGAGAAAAATCGTTATGTTTAATACGCTCGTAGCAAGTTTCAAGGATTTTCTTTTGGACGAAGTTTCTTTGTCCGTGGTCACGATACAGAATTGGATGCTTATAGCAATGGCTATACTCGTAATATTGCTTATCGCGGTAATTCTAAGCGCAGTCAAGAATTCCAAAAAGAATAAAGCCGCCGACGAAGAAAAAGCCGCCGCGGAAACAAAAGAAGCGGAAATTAAGGCGGAAGAAACGGAAGAAGTAAAACCCGAAAACAAATCCGAATCCGACTTCGCCGACTTTAACGAAGAAAAAGAAGAAGTTAAGGAAGAAACTCCCGTTAAAGACGAACCCGTAACTTTGGAAGAAACCAAGGAAGAAACTCCCGCCACTTTGGAAGAAACCAAAGAAGAAGTCGCAATAAAGGAAGAACCCGCAGTTAAGGAAGAAGTTATTGAAGAAGCGGCGGAAGAAAATAAGGAAGAGCCCGTCGAAGAAAAGAAAGAAGAACCCGCAGTCGCTCCCGTAGCGGAAGTCAAGCCCGTCAAAGCAAAAGCCGCTCCGAAGAAAAAGGCGGCGGAAGCCGAACCCGTTAAGGAAGAAAAAGCGGTCGAAGAAAAGGAAGAAACGGAAGAAGAAAAACCGGAAGAACGCGAAGTAACGAAAACGAGATTTGCCGGCAAGAGCGATTCCGTATTCGGAGCGGACGCCGCCGATAAAGTAACGTTCGACGAAAAGCCCGAGAAGAAGGAAGTTAAAGAAGAAGTTAAGGAAGAAGTTCCCGCGACGGCGGAAGAAACCGAAGCCGCCGCCACCGAAGAACAAGGCAAGACGATAACGGGCAAGTTCGAACTCTGCAACTCTTCTCTCGGCGGATTCCGCTATCACCTGCTCGCAAACAACGGTCAGCTCCTTTACGAAAGCAGAGATTACAAGACTATAGAAACCTGCCGCGACGCAATAGCTAAGTTTGTAAATTCCGTAGAAAAAGGTGCTTTTAGTATAAAAGCCGATAAATTCGGCAATTACAAATATTCGTTGAAGAGTGCGACCAGCAACAACGTCATCTACGTCGGCGAATCGTATACGACGAAAAAATCCTGCCTTAGCAGTGTGGAAAGCGTAAAGCGTTTCGCTCCCGTATCCCCCGTAGTGGACGCCACGATAGCGGACTTCACCGCTACGGCTACGCCGTTCGAAATCCCTGCGGAAGCAGTGGAAGCGGTCAGAAACAAACAGGGCGCGATAGGTAAATGGGTAATAGATAACGCAGACAGCGAGGATCCTTCTTCTCCGTTCGTATTCTTACTCTACGCCAACAACGGTCAGCTCCTTTACGAAAGCAGAGATTACAAGTCTTACGACAACTGCCGTAAAGGCGTGGACGCTTTCGTGTCCGCCGTCGAAAACGGTTACTTTATAATAGACGACGACAAGTTCGGAAGATATAAGTTCTTCTTAAGGAGCAAAAAGACGGGTTCGCAAGCCGAATACGTCGGACAGAACTACGTCGACAGACCTTCCTGCGAAAGCTCTGCGGTAAGCGTATATAAATTTGCGTTGCTTACCCCCGTCAATCTCGACTGATACATAAAAATTTTCGGAGTATAAATTTATGGCGAAACTCATTCGTTTGGAAAACGGATTAAAGGTATTTTACGAAAAGCACGCAAAGAGCTCGGCTTTCGCGCTGGGCGTGTTCGTAGGGGCGGGTAGTTTTTTCGAAAGCAAAGAAAACAACGGTATTTCTCACTTTATAGAACACACCGTTTTTAAGGGTACGGAAACGAGAACCGCTTTCGACATCGCCGACGAAGCCGACAGTTGCGGTGTTATCATAAACGCTTACACGAGCCGAAACCTTACCGCTTTCTACACGATAGGGCTCGCCGAATACGCCGAAAAATGCGCGGATATTTTGTCCGATATTCTTTTCCGCTCCACCTTTACCGAAGAAAATCTCGAAAAGGAAAAAGGAGTGGTAATAGAAGAAATCAAAATGTACGAAGACGACACGGAAGACGTATGCCTTGAAAACCTTATTAAGGCTCATTACGGCAACAAACCCGTGTCATATCCGATTCTGGGCAGCAAAGAAAACGTCCGTTCCTTCACCCGCGAAGATATACTCGACTATATGAAAAAGTATTACCGCGCCGAAAACGCCTGCGTGTCGGTAGTGGGGAACATGTCGGAAGAAGAAGCGATAAATTTGGTCAAAAAGTATTTCGTTTTTCCTACCTACGACGATAATCTCGCCCTGCCTAAGCTAAAAACAGCCGCTCCGAAAGCAAAGTACGTAAAAAAGATTAAGCCTTTGGAACAGTCTGCCGTGGGTATATCTTTCCCCGCTTATCCGTACAAGCACAAAAAGCGTTTTCTTCCGATGATTGTGTCGAATATCTTAGGCGGCGGAATGAGCAGCAGATTATTCCAGGAAGTCCGCGAAAAGAACGGGCTCGTGTACGAAATTTATTCTACGGTAAATCAGTACGACGTAAACGCCTTTTTCATAGTCTACTTCGGGACTACTCCGTCGCAGGTATGCACTGCCGTTAAAAAAGTGTCGGAAACTCTCGATAAAGCCTTGAAAGAAGGTTTTTCCGAAGCGGAATTCAACAAAGCCATGGCGCAATTCAAGACGGCGATGGTGTTCGGCGGAGAAAGCGCGTCGGACGTAATGCGCACCGGCGGAAGGAACGGTCTTATCGGCAAGCTCGTCACGCCCGAAAGCATCTTAAAAGAAGTTTCTTCTTACACTCTCGAAGACGTGAACGCCGCCGTCAAGGATATAATTCGGTTCGATAAAGCAAGTTTAAGTTACGTCGGGAAGAAACCCGATTGCGACTTATTGAAAGTTCTATTAGAGGACAGGATATGAAAGACTTTATAAAAAAGCATAAAAAAGCGGTACTCGCAGGGGCGATAATAGTAATATTTACGATATTATTATGTATCCCCGCCACTTTACGCGCGCTCGTGGGCGTGTTCGGGTACGCGGCGTATTTTTATCTCGTGGTGGCGTACGCTCTGTTCGTAATGAAGTGCAAGAACAAAAAACTTCCCCTTACTAAGGGTCGTCTTGTGCTGTACGTAGCCATGACCGTCCTTATTATTATGACGCTCCACGTCGGTCTGTGCGGAAAAGCTCTCGTAGAGTCGGGCGCGGGCGGTTATATAGGCGGCAGTTACGAAAAATTCACGGTGGGCGGAGTGTTGTTTTCTCTTCTCAGTCTTCCCGTGGTTTTACTCTGTAAATTCATCGCAAGCGTAATAATTTATTTTGTCGCGACGGCGGTTTGCGGATTTTTCCTTATTATGCCGTTGGTGTTCGAAAACGCTCCCGTCGCGAAGAAAAAGCATAAAAAAGTCGTTTCCGACGAAGAAACGGCGACTGTTCCGACGGAAGAAACTCCCGTTATTTCCGAAAAAGAACCCGCACCTGTTGAAAAAAGGACCGAACCCGCACCTGCCATTTCCGTTACTCCCGCGCCCGTAGCGACGGAAGAACCCGAACCGTACATAGATAAAAATTCTCCCGAATACGCGAGAATGTTGCTGTTCGGAAACAGCGCGGTGAAGAGAGAACCGGTAAGAAAGCCTATTCCGCAGCAACAGCCCGTCGAACAGCCGAAACCGAATTTGTTTACCGAGCCGCAGAAGCCGAATTTGTTTAATCAGCCGAAAACGGATAATAAAACCGATAATCCTTACCGCATAATAGACGGAATGGACGCAATTCTGGTTCCGCCCGACGTCGCGCCGTACACCAACTCCTACCTTAACACAGAAAGGGAAGAAGCCAAACGAAAACTTTTCAGCAACACGGTAGAGAACGATTACGCCGCAAGACAGCAACGGCTTAACGAAAAGACCACGGCGGAAGACATTAAAGAAACGATGAAAGTCAATCCTTACATACCGTCGGAAACGGTGTTCGAAACTACCGCTCCCACGGCGAAAACTACCGTAGCCGAACCCGTAAAGCCCCCCGAACCTGCGATAGTAGAAACTCCCGCAGTCGAACAACCGGCCAACAAGGGATACGCAATAGACGAGAACGACGAAATAATAGACGTCCTGCCCACGATAAAGGATTCTCCTTTTGCCGAAGCTATACGCGCGGAAAAGGGTGACGGCGCGCCGGTAAACGTTTTTACCGCGCAGCCGCAGGCGAAGCCTGCGACGGCGGCGTCTGCGCCCGCGCAGACTCGCGCGCCTAAACAAGAACCCGCCGTATCCCCCGCAAAGGAAGTAATCACCGAAAACGAAGACCTAGTGGAACAAATTAAGGAAGAACCGAGAGACCCCAACGAAATTCGTATGCAGAAACTCGCCGCGCCGTACGTCGCGCCCCCCGTTTCTCTGCTCGAAGACCACGTTTCCAAGGGATTTTCTCCCTACGTCGAGAACTACGCCGAACTTAAAGACGTTTTTGAAAACAAGATTAAAAACTACGGTATCGACGCAAAACTCGTAGACGTAGTAAAAGGTCCTACGATTACGCTCTGTATTCTCGACCTTGCGGAAAAATGTTCCATAAATACCGTTACCAAAGCGGAAAAGGATATAGAAAGACTCCTTATGACTCCGCAGGGGCAGAAAATAAATATCCTTACGAAGCTCCCCGACAGCACCTATTTCGGAATAGAAGTGCCGAACAAGGTCAAAGGTATCGTTTCTTTCAAAGAAATTATGGCAAGTTCCGAATGGAACAACGCGCAAGGGAAAATGCTGTTAGGTTTAGGCAAAACGAACTCGGGCGATATAGTAATAGAAGACATCGCGAAAATGCCGCACGCTCTTATAGCCGGCAGCTCCGGTAGCGGTAAATCGGTGTGTATCAACACTATCCTTGCAAGCCTTTTGTACCGTTATTCCCCCGACGAACTGAAACTTATCCTTATCGACCTTAAATACGTCGAAATGGCGAACTATGCGGATTTGCCGCATATGCTGTTCAGGAACCCCCTTAACGAAGTGTCGGAAGTTATTAACGCGCTCAACTGGTTAAGAACCGAAACTAACAGAAGATTTTTGGCGTTCAGAGATTTGAAGTGCCGCGACCTTGACGAATACAACGCTCAGGTGGAAGTATCCAAACGCTTGCCGAGAATACTTATAATTATAGACGAAGCGAGCGAACTTATGACTCACCCGACGGGTAAAAAGGTCATGGAAGCCACGCTTTCGAGCCTTGCGAGAGTAGCGAGAGCGGCGGGCGTACATATGCTGTTTGCTACGCAAACGCCGTCTAAGGACGTAATCACGAGCGAAATTCAGAACAATATGACCACGAAGATAGCCTTCGCCGTCAGCGACTACGTACAGAGTCAGGTTATTTTCAAATCGCCGGAAGCCGCCAAACTTCTCGGTCAGGGCGATATGATTATCAAAAAACCGAGCAACATGACGAGAGCGCAGTGCGCCTTCGTATCCACTTCGGAAATAAACAAGATAGTCGATTTCGTAAAGGAACACAATAAAGTGGAATTCGACGACGAAGCGATAGAAAGGATTTTGCACGGCAGTAAAGAAGAAGCTCCCGCTTCCGCCGCCGTGGAAAACAAGGACGTCAAATCGACTTCTTCACTGCTCGAAAAGAAGAATTTTGACGACGACTCCAACTTCCAGGAACTCGTAAAACAGTCGTTAAAAATCTTCGTCACCACGGGGAAAGTTTCCGCGACGTATATCCAAAGGCGTTTTGCAAAAGGTTACAACACGATAGCCAACGTTATGGACTACCTGCAAGACAAAGGTTACGTCAGCGAACCCGTGAACAACAAACGGTCTTTGCTCATAAGTAAGAGCGAATTTTACGAACTCTACCCCGAATGTAAAGACGAAGACGAAATATAAAGGAAAAGCACACGAATGAAAATAGGAATGATCTCTTTAGGTTGCGATAAAAACCGCGTGGACAGCGAAAAAATGCTCGCCCTTATCGCCGCCGCAGGATACGAAATAACCGACGATATAAAGGCAGCCGACGCGGTGATAATAAATACCTGCGCCTTTATAGAGAGCGCGAAAAAGGAAGCGATAGAAAATATCCTTTCCACCGCCGCGTATAAAGCCGACTCGCTTAAATTCCTTATAGTCACGGGGTGTTTTGCCCAACGCTACGGAAAAGTAGCCGATTTCCCCGAAGTGGACCTTTTTCTCGACATTTCCGAAGAAAAGAATATCGTTTCGCACCTTAACGAGCTGTTCGACGAAAAACCTGCGACCAACTGCTCCGACGCGGGCAGAATAATAACCACTCCCGCTCACTACGCCTATCTTAAAATAGCCGACGGCTGCGACAACCGTTGCACCTACTGCGCTATTCCTTACATAAGGGGCAAGTACCGCTCCACACCAGTGGAAGAACTCGTCAAAGAAGCGGAAAACTTACTTAAAGACGGAGTTAAAGAACTTATTCTCGTCGCGCAGGACACTACTAATTACGGCAAAGATTTATACGGAAAACCGTCGCTTACTAAGTTACTGCAAGAACTCGTCAAGCTCGATTTCTGGAAAATCCGTATCCTTTACGCCTATCCCGAACTTATCGACGATAATCTTCTGGACTTTATCGCAAACAACGATAAAATAGCCCGTTATCTCGATATTCCTATGCAGCACGCCGACCCGCTCGTACTTAAAAAAATGAACCGTAGGGGAAGTTCCGACCTGCCCGCACTCATTGCTCACATAAGGGAAAAAGTGCCGGGGATTTCGATAAGAAGCACCTTTATTTGCGGTTTCCCGTACGAAACCGAAAAAGAACACGCCGAATTACTTTCGTTTTTGAAAAACGGAGTCGATTTCGGCGGATTTTTCGCCTTTTCGCCCGAAGAAGACACGCCTGCTTACGGTTGGAAAAACAGAGCGAATAAAAGAACCGCCGCAAAGTGGGTCAAGGAATGCGAAGCGGTCCAGTCCGAAGCTACCGTATCGTCGCAACGCCGTTTCGTAGGGCAGACTATCGACGTCCTTTACGAAGGCATCGACTACAAAAAGCAGACTTTCGTCGGACGGAGCGAACACAACGCTCCCGACGTGGACACTTCGGTATATTTCACCGCCGATTTTCCTTTGGAAATAGGCAGAGTGTACAAAGTTAAAATAACCGATTCCGACTTTAATCTCTACGGAGAAGCCGTAAAGGAGTAAACTTATGCGTCGCACGATAAAACTTTTTTGTCCCGACGGTGACGTCGAAAACCTTATCTTAGGCGTTAATCCGTATTTGCCGCCCTTTGATTTTACCGTGGACTGTCTTGACGCGACGGTAGATTTCAATGAAATTTCCGAAGACGAATTTCTGGACTTACTCGATGCGTTGGACGAATACGTCTACGCGGAAGAACCCCTTTCTCTGGAAGAAAACTTCGTCCGCTTCGCCGAATCGAACGGCATATCGGTCGCCACGGCGGAAAGTTGCACGGGCGGAATGATAGCTTCGTCGATAGTAAACGTCAGCGGCGCAAGCAACGTGTTTTTTGAAGGAATGGTAACTTACAATAACCTTTCCAAAGTAAACCGCCTGGGAGTGTCCGCCGAAACTCTCGACGCTTTCGGTGCTGTGTCGGAAGAAACGGCTACCGAAATGGCGAACGGACTTTTGTCGGAAAACGTGGACTTTGGTATCTCGACTACGGGTATTGCGGGACCCACGGGCGGTAGTTTTGAAAAACCCGTCGGGCTCGTGTATATAGGATTATCTTTTAAGGACCTTGCTCCCGTCGCGTACAGATTTATTTTCGACGGCGACAGAACGACGGTAAGGACTTCGGCAAAAAATGCGGCGTTGTTTTACGCGTGGAAATATTTGGAAAACATACTATAAGCAGAATTATAAAGAATAAAGGAGAACCGTATGGCAAAGGAAATCAGCGAGAAGCAAAAACATCTTGAACAGGCTATAAGCCAGTTGGAAAAACAATTCGGTAAAGGCACGGTAATGAAACTCGATGACGAAACGAAAGTGGACGTCGACGTAATAAGCACTGGTTGCTTAGTCCTGGACAAAGCGACGGGAATAGGCGGCGTACCCAGAGGCAGAATAGTGGAAGTGTACGGACCGGAGTCCAGCGGTAAAACCACCCTTACCTTACATATGATAGCGGAAGCCCAGAAAAAGGGCGGCATAGCGGCGTTTATCGACGCGGAACACGCTCTCGACCCTATCTACGCGAAGAAACTCGGCGTAGACCTTACCACCCTTTACGTTTCCCAACCCGACAACGGAGAACAAGCTCTCGACGTCGCCGCGGAACTTATTAAAAGCGGCAGTATAGATATAGTAGTCGTGGACTCGGTCGCCGCTCTCACGCCGAAAGCGGAAATCGAAGGCGAAATGGGCGACAGCCACGTAGGACTTCAAGCCCGCCTTATGTCGCAGGCAATGCGTATCCTTACCGGTATCGTAAAAAAGAGCAACACCTGCGTGGTCTTTATCAACCAACTCCGTGAAAAAGTCGGCGTAACCTACGGCAACCCCGAAGTGACCGCCGGCGGCAAAGCGCTTAAATTCTACGCAAGTATGCGTATGGACGTAAGAAAGGGCGAAGCCATAAAGAACGGCTCCGAAATTATCGGTAACCGCACAAAAGTAAAAATAGTCAAAAATAAACTCGCCGCCCCCTTCAAAACCTGCGAATTCGATATTATCTTCGGTCAGGGCATCAGCAAATACGGCTGTATACTCGACCTTGCCGTAGAAAACGAACTCATTGAGAAGACAGGAAGCTGGTTCAGCTACAACGGCGATAAAATAGGTCAGGGCAGAGAAAAAGCTCTCAAATACATATCCGAAGACCACCCCGAAATCGCGGAAGAACTCGATAGAGTGCTTAGAGAAAAACTTAAATAAATATTTCCTCTGCGTGGAGTTAATTGCCAAACGGAGTTTGGCGTTAAATGCCCTTACGGGCGTTAATTGCCACTTGCGTGGCGTTAATTTCCAAAGCCGTTGCTTTGGATTTACGGATACTATAATTTATATAAGGAATGGAATTGTTTCCGTTCCTTTTTTGTTATCCTTAACGCTGTGAAATCTATGATTTAGGCAATTAAAGCTTGTAGAGCAATTAACTTAATAGAATAAAAGCGGAATAGAACATATACACTCTACCCCGCTTATATTTTTATCCGTAACGCCGAAATCTTCGATTTTGGCAATTCACGCCCGTCAGGGCAATTAACTCCGCTCCGTAAGGAGTGGAAATTAACGCCACACAGTGGCAATTAGCTTAATAAAATAAAAGCGGAATA
>DJPE01000089.1:861-2951 GCA_002439705.1 Christensenella sp. UBA6420 | reverse complement strand
TAGCGTCGGTAGCCGTGTTTATAAAAAATCCGTTAATTATCGCGACCATCGGAATAATGTTCGTTATGAGCGGCATATCAGTAATAATACAGGTAATAAGTTTTAAGTTGCGGAAAAAGAGAGTGTTCATGATGGCGCCTTTACACCATCATCTCGAAATGAAAGGACTTAACGAAAGTAAAATTGTTTCGTTATATTCCGTAATAACCGTCTTGGCGGGAGCCGTTACCTTACTAATAATCTGAGCGGAGGGAAAAATGAAGTGTGCAGGGAAAAGAGTTTTGGTAGCGGGAATGCAGGCGAGCGGAATAAGCGTAACCTACTTACTTATGCGGGAAGGGGCGACGGTAACGTGTTACGACGATAGCGCGAGCGTAAACGTAGCGGGGTTTTCGTGCGTACATAGCGTGAACGACGTTAATTTTGACGAAACCGATTTTGTCGTGGTCAGTCCGTCTATCTCCAAATATCACAAAATAGTCGGTATCTGTAAAGAAAAAGGCATAAAAATATATTCCGAACTCGAAATAGGTTGTTCGTTTCTGGACTGTAAAAAGATTATGGTCACGGGAACTAACGGTAAGACCACGAGCGTAACGATGATAGATAAATTGCTTAGTTGCGCCGGTTTTAAGACGAAAGCCATGGGGAACATAGGGTATCCGGTGTCGCAAGTAGCACTCGACGGAACGAAACTCGATTACGCCGTCATAGAAGTAAGCAGTTTTCAATTGGAGCACGTCGATAAGCTTAAAGCCGATATAGCCGTAGTCCTTAATCTTGCGCCCGACCATCTCGACCGTTACGACGATTACCGCGACTATGTAGATACCAAACGTAATATTCTGAAAAATCAAACGAAAAGCGACTATTTCGTCTACAACAACGAAGACGGAGCGGTGAGAAGTTTTTTGAAAAACACGAACGCTAATCCCGTGCCCGTCAGTACGAGAACGAGAGTGTCCGACGCGTATATAAAGGACAATTTCTTTATGCTCGACGACTCGTCGGTCTGTCACGTCAAAGACTGCAGATTAAGGGGCGAACACAATAAGTTTAATCTTCTCGTCGCTATGAACGTGGGATTTTTGTGCGGCGTGCGGAAAGAACACATGGCGAAACTCGTCAGAGAATATTCGCTTTTACCGAACAGAATAGAGTACGTCACGACGATAAACGGCAAGAATTATTACAACGATTCCAAAGGCACTAATATCCATGCTTGCCGATACGCAATAGCGAGTCTTGACGGAAAAGTCGGACTAATTATGGGCGGCAGCGACAAGAACGAAGATTTCTGCGATTTTTTCGAAAATATAGACGATAAGGTAGTATGCGTTGCTATAACGGGAGCAAACGCGGAAAAAATTTATAATTCCGCACAGAAAATGGGTTTTTGCGACGCAAAAGTGTATCCCGATTTAGCTGCTTGCGTGCAGAAACTGAGTGAAAATCCGCTCGTTGAGAACGTTTTGTTAAGTCCGTGCTGCGCAAGTTTCGACAGGTTCAGAAGTTACGCCGAACGGGGAGAGAAGTTTAAGGAAATCGTCTATGCAATCAAAGTTTAGAATAAAAGAAAGTCACCTTATAATAATTTCCACGATTATCCTTGCGTTGACGGGGATAATTATGATTTATTCGGCAAGTTCGTATTCGGCGGAAAAACAGTTCGGCGACGCCTATTATTACGTAAAAAAACAAAGTATCGCTTTCGCTGCGGGAATAATTTTTATGATAATAGGCGGACGGATACGGATAGAATTTCTGAAAAAGATTAAATGGGTTATTCTCGCCGTATCGGTAGTTTTACTCGCGTTGGTGTTCGTTCCGAAACTCGGAGTGGAAAGTTACGGCGCGACGAGATGGCTTAATTTAGGGGTTATTACCATTCAGCCGTCCGAACTCGCTAAATTCGGTCTTATGATTTTTCTCGCCGCCTATATGACGGACTATCCGCCGACTAATCTGAAAAGATTTATCGTTCCCGCGTTGAGCGCTGGGGTAATCTGCGCGCTTATTATACTCGAACCGAATATGAGTATAACCATGTGCGTGGGTATGGCGTTTATAATACTCGTTTTCGTAGCGGG
>DJPE01000089.1:0-759 GCA_002439705.1 Christensenella sp. UBA6420 | reverse complement strand
GCCTTTCTCGACCCGTGGCAAAACCCGAAAGACGAAGGGTATCAGCTTATTCAGTCCTATTATGCGTTGGGTAACGGCGGACTTTTCGGCGTCGGGCTTTTCGCAAGCAGACAAAAGTATCTGTTTTTGCCGTTCGCCGAATCCGATTTTATCTTTTCGGTGATAGGTGAAGAACTCGGACTCGTGGGGTGCGTAGCGGTAATAGCCGTGTTCGCCACTCTCGTAATCTGCGGAGCGAGAGCCGCTCTGAACGCGAAAGACAGATTTCGTTGCCTTCTCGCCACGGGTTTGACTACCGTCATTGCGTTGCAGACAATTATAAACTTAACCGTCGTCACGGGAATGATACCGCCTACGGGCGTTCCGTTGCCGTACGTAAGCGCAGGCGGAACGGGACTCGTTACTTTTATGTTCGTATCGGGAATTTTGTATAACGTATCGACGGGAAAAACCCGCGACGAGTCGCCGCAAGTAATCAGTAAGAAATCAACGCACCTTAGCCGCTTCTATCGTCATAGTATGTACTGACGACGTTTTTAATTTTTATAAAACGCGATTAAGTACGGGGGAATTATGGAAAAACTTGTTATTAACGGCGGAAAAAAACTTTACGGCGAAGTAAAAATTCAGGGGGCGAAGAACGCGATTTTGCCGCTTTTTGCGGCGGCTATCCTTACCGACGATAAAGTAGTTATAAACAACGTACCCGATTTGTCCGACGTGGACAATATGATTAAGATACTGAAAAATCTCGGCGTA
>DJPE01000035.1:24731-37229 GCA_002439705.1 Christensenella sp. UBA6420 | reverse complement strand
AAAATGCGGTTCGCAAGTTTGCCATTCGGCAAACCTGACGAGCAAGTATACACTCATTCCCAAACGCCTAACATTGAAACCGCAACGCTCTTAAAGCAGGGACAACGGTACATACGAGTGGTCCGTTATACCGCACACCATAACCGTGGTCGGTTCTTTTTATTTGCCCTATACCGGACCCGCGAACCGCTTAAAGGTTCGCAAAATTGCCGCAGGCAATTCTGACGAGCAAGTATACACTCATTCCCAAACGCCTAACTCCGAAACCGTAACGCTCTTAAAGCAGGGACAGCAGTACATACGAGTGGTCCGTTATACCGCACATTAACAAACAAAGTGCCGCTGAATGGTTCGCAAATTGCCATAGGCAATGCCGATACGAATAAAAAAACCGAATAAACATATTCGGTCTTTTTACTTAGTTAATTACGGGAATTAAGCCGCAGATTTATTTCCCGTTCTTCCACTCGTTCACGGCGGAGAGAACTTTGTTTTCTATGTCTATTCTCGTTTGTTTACATTCTTTCGGGTATTCTTTCGCCGCTTTGAAAACGAACTTCAATATAAGCCCCGAACCTATGGGGAAGATGGTCTTCAACAGGCTTTCGGGGAA
Organism: Christensenella sp. UBA6420; assembly: GCA_002439705.1. GTDB lineage: Bacteria > Bacillota > Clostridia > Christensenellales > DTU072 > CAG-1782. The sequence goes on along the minus strand of DJPE01000035.1, from coordinate 36,616 downwards.
GACGAAATGCGTGCCGTGCTCGTACGCGCAAAATTCGGCATCACATTCGTGCGGTTTTTCGGAAAGTCGCTTTTCGGCTCTCTTAATGTACTTTGCGGCGTCCCAAAGGCTATCGTCTGCCGCGCCTATCATAATGAGTTTTCCTTTTATGTTTTCTATTTTTATAAACTCGTCTTCGGTTATCGGGTGAGCTTTTTCGGAGTCGTCGAAAATCTTTCGGGAAGCTATCATATTTCCGCCGTTTTTCGCTTCGGTCCGCATAGCGAACCAATAATCGGGGTGCTTATAGCAGAACGGCATATACGGCAACTGTTCTCCGCGGTAAGTAAACAGCGATTCGTTTTCGATAGGCCACTCGCCGCAACCATCCCTTTTGCCCTGCGCGAAACCTTGCCAGATAAAGTCGCTCGGTGTCATCGCTATGGTAAAAGTAATATCGTGGAAATACGAAGCGGCGGTAAGAGCGAGCGTACCCGTAGTGGAAGCTCCCGCGATACCGATTTTTTCGTTGCCGCGACTTTTCAGCCACGCGATAGCTTTCTCTATCCTTTCGAGCGGATAATTATGGTGACTGTAATCTTTTTTTGCGGGCGACGTTGTAAGAACGTTCACTCCGCATTTTTTCATAAGCCACTTTACGCAACTTTTCGCCATATAGTCCTGCGCGTCGTCGCCGAGCATAGCTATAATAGCAGCTTTGGTCGGCGTTTCGTTTTCCCAATACACGCCGTAGAAACCGTCTTTTTCTAAATCAAAATAAGTCGTTCCTTTCATACTCTCTCCTTAAAATCTATCCTTACTATCTGCATTTTCATAAATCCGTCGCAAAACTTCGCCAACAGTCTGGAAAATTTGCTTACCGACTTGTCGCGAAGGTCGTTATAGCCGAGCATATAACCTTTTTTCGACACCTTGATGTCGTCGCTCCATACGGCAAGGTCTTTCGACGCGTCGTTGACGGCGAAATACGCGCCGACGTCTTTAATCTTAGCTACCTTTAACCAAGTCTTCAACAGCAACTTATTTGCGTTCTTGTTCGCCGCGTCAAAAACCATTTTTCCGCCCGGAAACGCCTTAGCCATTTTGCAAACGAGTTCTTTTACCTGTTCGGTAAGGAAATAGTAGAAAACGCCCGACGCAAAGAACACCGCTCCGTCGGTCGCGTCGATTTTGTCGAACCGGGACGTATCGTTAAGGTCGCAGGCAATATTCTGTTCCCTTTCGCCCGCGGGTAAAAGTTCGTTACGGACGTTTATTACGCTTTCAAAGTCGAGATTATAGATTTTGCACTGTCCGTTGTCGCATCTTCTGCCCGTGCAGTCCAGACCGCAACCGAGATTGACCACCGGCGGCTTTGGGGTGGATCTTAAGATAGTCTTCGACTTCCCGCGCAAGGTCGTTCTGTCGCATTGCGACTTCGAGAAAACCGAATTGATACATAGGCTTTTTTTGATTGCTCTTCCAACGCGGAAAAGTCGTAGTCCACTTTTTCGATAAGGTCTACCGCCGTTTCGTCGCGGTGTAAATTCGGATACAATTCCGTACATACTTTTCTGCCGTAAAGGGGTATGACCAAAGTTTCTTGCACGCTGTTTTTTTCGATGTGATATTTCATTATTTATTTCTTCGAAATCAACTTAATTATATCACCGCAAATAAAAAATGCAAAACGGTTAGTCACTGCTAACTAAAAATATTAAAATTTTCCCTGTTATTTCTTTTATGCAAGCGTAAAAGTTATTCTTCCGTTTCTTTCGCCGCGACGGCGTTTTTGTAGCTTAAAAGGATATGGCTTACGCCGAAAATTATCGAAAACGCGATTAAAGGTATATACGCTAAAACTATTCCGTCGAATATGAAAATACAAGTCGGTATAATCGACAAGGCGAGAGCTTTGGCTACTCCGTCTTTTTTGCGGTAGATTATCCAAAACGCAAGATACGCGATAAGCAACGCTCCGTTGACCGACAAATACGCTATCAACGCCCCGTCAAACCAGAAATTAAAGTAAGTATACGGGATATTTATTACGGTCAAGGCAAAGCAGCCGTATCTCCCTATCTGTTCCGCAATTTCGACGGCTTTGTTCCGATACGAATTTTTGAACCCGTCTTTATTTTTTACGGCGAAAATAATATTCGGTATCATAATAACTGCCAAAATCGCCAATCCGTAATAATTAAACCAACCCATAAAATTTACCCGCTTATTATTCCGCTGCTTCCGCCCAGATTGCGTAAAGAACCGTTCCGTCGGGGGCGGTCGTGAAATCTGATAAATAATCGGCTTCCGTTCCGTCGGGAGTAAGGCTCCACCCCAAAAAGTCGTATCCTTCTCTTTCGGGCGCGGTCAGAACTTTCTGTTCGGATACGTTTTGTATATCGTCTTCCGACCTGACGACGGAAACGACGTAGGTTTTGTCGTCGGACAGCGTACAACCCCAAACTACGGGGCGGTAAGACGAGTTCCACAGTCTTTCAAACCCGTCGGGAGCGGCAGAATAATCGGTGTATATCGTAATATTGTTGCACCCGTAAAAGGCGTGTTTTCCGATTTCCGCGACGGTATTCGGGATAACTACGCTACTTAAAGCGTTGCAGGAACGGAAAGCGTGCGCTCCGATTTGTCCGAGAGTCGTGGGGAAAACCACCGATTTTAAGTTCTTACACTCGGCGAAAGCGTTTTTGCCGACGCTTCTTAAACCTGCGTTAAGTTTAAGGTTTTCCAACCCCTTACAGCCGTAGAACGAGTAGTCGCCGATAGTCCTTACGCTGTCGGGCAAATCGACGGTAACGAGATTTTCGCACCCGTAAAAGGCTCTCGCTCCGACGGTACGCAGGCTCTTGCCGAACGCTACCGCCGATAACGCGACGCAGTTTTTGAACGCTCTGTCGCCGACTGTCTTTACTCCGTCGCCCAGAATTATCGTTTCTAATCCGCTGCAACCCGAAAACGCCGAATTGCCGATGCTCTGAACCGAGTCGGGGATAACCAGCGATTTAAGGGAAATGCAGTTGGAAAAACTCCCTACGGGGATAGCCGAGAGCGTACTTTTCTTAATTTCGCCGTTTTCGTCTTCGATTTTTTCAAAGAACTTAACTTCGTTCAATACGCCGCAACTCGACATAACGTACTCGCCCATATTTTCCAAAGAGTACGGGAACGCTACTTTAGTAAGTTTGTCGCAGTGATAAAATGCGTACGCTCCGACGGTCTTTAACGATTTTGACTGCGTAAAGTCTGCCGTCGCCAAAGCGGAACACTTTGAAAAAGCTCCCCTGCCGACGTACTTTAATTCGGTCGACAAACTGTATGCGTTGGTCACGGTATCGTTTTTATAAAAGGCGTAGTCTATTATTCCCTTAGTGTTTTCGGCTACGATAACTTCGTTAAGGCTACCGATATATCCCACGAGCCAACCGCCGAAATAGATAAGTTTATCCCCTTTAAGTCCGTCGTTAAGGAATTGCGTTTGGTTAAAGGCTCTCATACCTATCCTTTCCAACGTGTCGGGGAAAAGTCCGTTTTTGCTGCTGTTTATACTGTTGAATTGCAGACTGTTATAGAAAGCGTAATCGTCGATTTCTCTAAGCGAAACGCCGTTTTCGTACTTCGGGAAAAGTATGTTTCGTAAGGCGGTGTTGCTTGCGAAAGCGTATTTGCCTATCTTCTCCGTACCCGTGCCGAAAGTTACGCTGCTTAGTACCTTCGCTCCGAAAAAGGCTCTGTCGCCTATCCACTTAACGGTGTCGGTAAGGAATATCGCGTTCAGCTTTTCGTGTCCGTAAAAAAGCTGCGTCGACGGGTCGTAATTCATAAACGCCCTGTCGGCTATACCCAAAACGTTAGGTTCCCAAACTACGCTGTTCGGTCGCTCGGACGAATAGTTTGCGTACACCGCCGACAAAGCGGTATTCTTGCACCCGACGACGTAACGACCGTCGTCGTCCCCTATATATACTATATCGGAAGAGTCGTTCCATACGGCGGTACCGTAAAACGCCGCCGAGCCTATCTTTGTGACTCCCACCCCTACCGAAACTTCGCTTAACGTTTCGCACGAAAGGAAAGCTCCGTCGCCTATACTTTCCGCAGGCAGGGATATGGACGGCAACGCCTTACAGCTTTGGAACGCGTACGCTCCGACCGTCTTTACTTTTGTCGCTCTGACGGTAGACAATACGGGGCAGTTTCTGAACGCTTCTTTACCTATCGTTTTCGTTCCGCCGAGATTAGCTTTCGTCAATGCGGAACAGTCCTGAAAAGCGTTATCTTCGATAGTATCCGCGCCCGACGGTAAAGATATTTCGGTAAGTCCGCTTCTGTAAAAAGCGTTGTTTTTTATTGTGACGAGATCCTGCGGAAATTGCACCGTAGTTAACGCAGAACAGTACGAAAAAGCGTCGCTCGGGATGGTTTCCACCCCTGCGGGAACGACTATTTCGGTAAGTTTTTTACAGCTTTGGAAAGCGTTGTTGCCTATTTTAAGAAGACCGTCGGGTAAGATTACTTCTTCCAGAGCTTCGCACGCGCCGAAGGCTCTCGCTTCTATTTCGGTCACGTTCTTGCCCAATTTTACCGAAATAAGGCTGTTTTTCCTTTCAAACGCTCCTTCTTTAACGGCTACTACGTTTTTTCCCCTGTAAGTATCGGGAATTACTATCTCGGTAAGGCTCTTGTTCATACCCGTAACGACGTAAGATTTCTTATCTTTCGTCAACGAGTAAGTAAGTCCCGTTTCTGCTTCTCTTTCAAAAACCACTGTCTCCGACCAGGAAGACTCCTTATATTCTCCGTCCTTGTCGACGGCTTTTACCCTTATATTGTATTTTCCCACGGCAAGATACTGCAAGGCGTACTCGTTGTCGAAAGCTTCTTCCTGTTTTGTGCCGTCGTCGCCCGTAATCTGCACGGTATAAGCGTCGGCTTGCGTAATTACGTTCCAACGGAGAGTGAGGGTGGTCTGTTCGACGTACACGCCGCCAGGACGGGATAAGGTGTACTTACCGCACGCGGAAAGTACCGCCACCGCGAATATACATAACGCCAACACGAAAATTATTCTTTTTATCGACTTTTTCACGCCTTGTTACCTCCGTTCCGAGCTTTTTTTGCCACAGCGTCGCGAATTATCTCGTGCGGCCACTTGAATTTGAACTTTCTGACAGCCACGTCGAGCAGGAATAAGATAAGAGCCGCCGCCGCGAATATGATACGCGGGTCGAAAACTTTGCTTTCTTTCCGCTCGAACCCTACGAAAGCCTTTTTCGCTTCGTCGCTTTCGAGAACCGTTCCCCCCGACAGTTCGGCTATATCCTTAATAAGATTTTCTCCGTCGGCGGCGTTTCTTCTCACGTCATACTCCGACGAATACGAAAATGCATAAAAGAGTCGGCAACTGTCTTCCTTGCCGTCGGAAGAAATTTTCGTCACGGTAACGGAATAAATCCCGGCGGTAGGCGTAACGAATTCGACTTTCGAATACCCTTCTTCCGCCGTAGGCGTAAGCCTTTGCTCCGCGCCGTCGGCGAGAGATTCGATAACCACGTTTATTTCGTCGCCTTTTTGTCTGTTGACGAAAAGATTAAGTTCGGCGTGATAGTTGTCGCTTTCTATACTTGCGGATATGTCGGGCGACTGAATACTCTTCGACGGGAATAACGATACGAGCATATTTTTAAGAAGTTTCGCTCCCGTTTCCGACGAAAGGAAACTTGAAGACCACGTTCCGTCAAGATCGCTCGTAAAACTTCCTACCTTGCCCTTGCCGTACTGCCATTGTGCGTACACGGGGATATTGTATTCCGCGGAAAGAACGGCGGTCGCTCCGTCTTTAAGTTTAGTCCCGAAAAATCCGTCGAGAGACGGCATTAAGGTTTCGTCCACTCCCGTAAGGACCCCTGTATGGGAAGTAACTTTCGGAGTAAACTCCCCTTCTATTTCCTGCTCCACTTTCGCGGCGTACACCGCTTCCACCATCTTAGCTCCCGCGTCGATAGGATTTGACGCGTCGACAGGCAGATACTTTCCGCCGCCGACTTCCGCCGCTTCCTGCATATCCTTGACGAGTCCGCCGCTGTTAGCCATATTTACGACGGAACATATTATCCCTTTCTCTCTGTTGTCGCGGATGACCTGTCCGTAGCCGCCGGAATATTCGCCCGTAGCGGCGTCGTAATGCTCCCACAACGGGTCGTCAAGGTCGTCTTCCGACCCTTCTTTCGCGTCGCTTATAAGGACTATGTGTTTTACCTGAACGGTATTGAGAGCGGCAAGAGCCGTGCCTGCGGACTGCAACGCCGGTTTATACTTAGTCGCTCCGTCGCCTTCTATCGATTTAAGACTTTCGAGAGCCGCTTCTATATCCGAAAGGTTGGACATAGGCGTAAGGTCGAGAATTTTTCCGAACCCTTGATTAAGGGTCATTATTCCTATCCAATTTCGTCTGTCGAGACCGTTTATTGCGGCGCGCAAAGCGTCTACCGCCACGCTGACTCTTCCTTTCATACTGCCCGAAACGTCCACCACGAACATTATTCCTTCGGGCGGAGTGTATTCCACCGCTTCCACGGGGAGCATTTTCTGCAAGTCGGAATTTTTAAGATCGGCTCTGTTGTAGGCGTTAGCCACGGAAGAACCGTTCTTTTTGCCGCCCGTGGTAAACAGTCCGCCGCCGTAATCCTTGACGTACTTATTAAGTTCGGTAACGAACCCCGTCGGCAGGTCTTCGTTGGCTATGTTGAAAAGTATAACTTCGTCGTAAGCGCAGAGTTCCGCGGCGGTTTTCGGTAAGTTTCCGCCGTTTACGGTCACGGTAGTGTAATTATAAGCCGATTCGTTTACAGACTGTCTGAACCGAGCGGATTCTCCCGCGTAGTTTTCGATAATAAGTATATCGTCGTAAACTTCAACGTACGCGTACGCGTTATAAACGTCGTTACGCTCTATCTCGTCGCCGACTTCCGTTTCCGCAATGAACGTGAGCCTGTGAAGTCCGTTATCCGTGAACGTGTGAGAAAAGGTAAACGAACGTTCGCCTTTTTCGAAAGTCGTTTCTTCTCTGGCTATCTCTTCGCCGTTATCTCTCGCTATGATACTGCCCGAACCTTCGTACGTTCCGTTTAAGACTACGGTAATATCGAAAGGCGTATTGAGAGCGGGGGTTTCTTCGGGAAGCTTGGCTTCGGAAATCTGCAAGTCGTTAATAGGTTCCGCCGCAGTAACGTATCTTACGTCCACCTTTATTCCCTGCGCCGCCACCGAACGAACCGCCGCTTTGGCTTTGCCGTCGGTTTCCATTCCGTCGCTTATAAGGACTATCTTCGCGGTCTGCGGATGGTTTAACATTCCTTTCGCGTATTCGAGAGCGGAAGCTATATCGCTCGCGCTGTCGTCGGGATTATTTGCGTTGACGTACTTTTCGTACGCGTTCTTCTTATCGGAAGTAAGGGGCAGAACGCATACCTGGTCGTAACCGAAAGTTACTATCCCTAAATTAACGCCGTCTCCCGATTCTTCTATAAGGGACTTGACGAAAGAGTCTCTTTCGCCCGTCGTATCACGACCGCTGAACGACTTGTCCACGAGAATAATGAGTTCGTTTTTATCGTTCGGTACGTTGTAAGAAAACACGGTATTAGCCGCGAGCAGAACCAGAAGTACCGATATGCAGGCGTGTAAGACGAGAGAGGTTATTCTGTTCCTGTTCCTGCGGTATTTCTTCGACGAACGGAAATACGGGAAAAAGGTAATAAACGCCGCCGGTATAAACAGGAGTAAAAGCCACGGCATAATAAACGTTATACGAAAATCTGTCATAGTTTTTTACCCCCCTTAATAGTTTTCTTTGGCGTACAGCAGCCATTCCGCGCACAGGAATACGAACGCCGCCGCCGCAACGTAAGGTAGCCAGTCGACGCTTTCTTCTTCGACTTCGTTTCTTATTATGGTTTCGCCTATTTTCGTTTCTTCGCGGAAAATATTACTTTCTTCCGCAGCAATCTTAACGAAAATCTTTTCCGTTATCGTTTCTCCGGGGAAAACCGTCTGCTGAACGGTATAAACGCCGGGGACGGTGAATTTTCCGTCGAAAGTTTCTTCCGTAGCCGAATAATCGGGCGATTTCGTTACGGTAAGATTATATCCGCGAGCGGAAATAACGACTTTCTCGCCCACTTCAAACACGCTCGCCTTAGCTCCGTTTCCGTCGGTAACGGTGGTCGGATGAACGTAATTGAAAAGGTTATACATCATTCTTACGAAAGATACGGTCATCGTCACGTCGGAATAGTTGGGTGAAAACGCCATTACTATAACGTGCCTGTCCGCCGCGGCGGTACGGTCGCGCTTATATATCAAAACGGGGTCATTGCCGCATTTAAGGAGCGTGACGTACTCCGAAGACGGCGTTATTCGCAGGTTTGTGCTGACGTTTATCTCTTCGGCGTTCACTCCGTCGGTAATAGGATGCTCGTCCCCTTTCGTAAGGGTGTGGGAAGTGGCGTAATCCCTTTCTCCGTTTATTCTGAACCCGCCGTCGGTAGGAGCGGAAGTCGGGTTTATTAACAATATAGCTCCGCTTTTCGGCAACAGGTCGGGAACTTTGCCTTCGAATATATAAAGGTCGTAACCTTCGGTATAATCGTCGGGCTTAGTAGTCGGCTGTTCGGAAAGAACGGGATACACTTCTTTCGGGTCGGTAAAGTTCCAGCGGGAACGGAACGCGCTTCTCATAGCTTCGAGCGTAGCCTGCCAGAACTTGTTAGGCGTGGACGAATAATAGAGAGTGTTGACTTTTTCGAGCTGTCCGCCGTTAAGTTCGTACTCGTTGTCGGCGGCGAAATTATCGTCCGCGTTAAGTCTGAAACGGACGGAAGAATAAGAACTTATTTCTTCTTCGTTTTCGTCGGCGGCGAAAGACACGTCTACCGTCTCCCCCGAAGCGCAGCGCGCGGTTCTCGACACGCGGTTGACTTTCGACGAGTTGCCGTTCACGCCGTAAAAAGTTGCGCTTACGGTAATTTCCTGCGCCTTGCCGTAGCAAGCCACTTTCGCTACGAAAGTGTAAATGTTTTCTACGTTGTTTACTTCCACGTCTAAAATTGCGGCGTTCCACTCGCCTTCGACCGAAACGTCTTCCACTCTCACGGTATTCGTGTTGTCGTACCTGGTTGCGGTGTAAAAAACGACGTCGGCAAGGGGATTTTCGTCGACCACTTTTTTGGCTTCTTCCATCGCTCCGTCGGAGTCGCCCTTGCCGTAGCTGGGAGAACCGTTCTCTTTAAGGTCGTTTATCTTGGCGACGACTTCGCTTTTTTTGTCCGCGCCCGCGCGGAAAACTACCGTTTCCGCTTCGTCGCCTGCGATTATGACGGTTATTCTTCCGTCGGTAGACGCGTAAGTCTTTTCGACAAGGTCTTTCGCTTTGTCGACGGCGCGAGAAAATCTCGTTGTTCCGTCGGTTTCGGTAAGCATATTAACCGAACCGTCTATAATAATAACCTTTTCCGCGGAAGAAACTTTCAACCCGTCGGGAGTGACGGGACGGGCAAGTATAAAAGCAAGCCCCGCTATCAGAAGCACTTGACAAATAAACAGAATTATATAAGTTATTTTCCCCGTGGGAAGACGCTTTTTTTTGTATTTAAGGCTGAGTTTCCAAACGTAAGTACCCGAAACGAGTTTCTTTTGGTAGTTCGGTTTTACGATATAAATAAGGAGCAGAATAAGTAAACCTATAAGCCCCAGAAATCCTAACGGTAAAAGTATCTTCATTCCGCCAACCCCGCTCCGAACAACTCGTCAAACACAGCGCGCTCGATGGGCTCGGCGGTATTTATGCAAAAATACGCCGCTTCGCGGGAAGCGCAGAAAGAACGCATATCCGACTGCATATCGGATATCGCGCGGCGGTAAGCGTCGAGCATACCGCGGGTAATTTTAAGTTTCATATTCCTTTCGTCCGTTATTTCTTCCGACTCGGCGTCGATAAGATTGACCCTGCCCGTGTAGGACGGGTCTATTTCTTCGGGCGTAAGTATCTGTATAAGTAAAACCTGACGATTTTTGTAACGCAAAAAGTCAACTGCCTTTTTCCAGTCGTTTTCGGTGAAAAAGTCGGAAATGACGACGCTTAAACCGTCGCCCGTACCCGTAGGAGCGTCGGTAATCGCCTTACTTAAATCGGCTTCTCCGTCGAAATCTATCTTTTCAAGCTCCCCTACCGCACGGAAAAAGGAATTTTTGCCGACGATTATTCCGAACGGGTCTTCGGCTGTTTCTCCTTTAATAAGCTTGTATTCCAGCTTATCCATGTTCTGCACCGCAAGAAAACCGAGAGCCGCCGCCATAGCCACGGCGTAAGAAGCTTTCTTTCCGTCGGGTTTTCCCATAGAAGCGGAACAGTCCAGGAATATCTGAACTTTCATCTGTCGCTCGTCGGTGAACAGTTTAAGAAAATATTTTTCGAAACGACTATAAAGGTTCCAGTCTATTCTTCTTATGTCGTCGCCGAGCATGTATTCGCGGTAATCGGCGAATTCCACCGTCTGCCCGTAGGTGCGGACGAGATGCTTGCCGCCGAAAAATCCCGTAAGGTCCTTGCGAAGATTTAACGAAAGAGTTTCGAGCCGACTGAAAAATTCATCGTTCAAATAAGAACCTTTCATTATTTTCTCCCGAATTTACGCTTTTCCTTTTTCGTTTGTTCTTCCGCTTCCGCGTTTTCTGCGGCGACGGTTTCTTTTTTGGTTTCCGTATTAACTGCCGACGGCTTTTTTCCGTTAAGTTCCGCTATTATGGACTTAATAATTTCGTCGGGAGAAACTCTCTCGGATATCGCTTCGAAATTAAGTTTCATACGGTGACGGAGTACGGGCAAAGCAAGCTCGTTAAGGTCGTCGTAGGATACGTTATATCTGCCGCGCATAAGAGCGCGTACCTTGGCGGCGGATATGAGAGCCTGTCCGGCTCTCGGACTTGCGCCGAGCCTGATATACTTTTTCGCGGTAGCGGTAGCACATTCGCCGTCGGGCTGAGTCGCTGCGCAAAGAGTCATTGCGTAGCGTAAAACTTCTTCCGCCACGGGAATAGTGTTGGCGACGCGGCGCATTTCGAGAAGTTCTTCCCCGTTACAGACCGTGTCGGATACTTCCGCCATGGTCTTCTGAGTCATATCGACTATACGCATAAGGTCTTCCAGCCCCGGTTGCGGCACGATAAGTTTGAACATAAATCTGTCCATCTGCGCTTCGGGCAAAGGATAGGTTCCGTCCTGCTCGATAGGGTTCTGCGTGGCAAGCACGAAGAACGGTTCTTCAAGTTTATGCGACACTCCCATTACCGTTACCGTATGCTCCTGCATCGCTTCGAGAAGAGCGGACTGCGTTTTCGGCGTGGCACGGTTAATTTCGTCGGCAAGAACAATGTTCGAGAACACGGGACCGCGTTGAAATTCGAATTTCGAGTTCCCGTTATCGTCCTTTACGATAATGTTAGTACCCGTGACGTCGGCGGGCATAAGGTCGGGAGTGAACTGAATACGCGAAAACGGCATATCGAACACTCTTCCGAGAGTACGAACAAGACGAGTCTTCCCTACTCCGGGGACCCCTTCCAAAAGCACGTTGCCGCCGGCTATCATTGCTATTACGCACCCTTCGACTACTTCTTTTTGTCCTATTACGTCGCGGCTTATTTCGTTGAATATTTTGTCGCACTGAACGCTGAATTTCTGAATGTTTTGTTCTGTCATAATCTTTCTCCTCGGAGTATTTTTTTCTTATGTAAACGCGCTCTTACGAAAGGAGAGCGTTGTAAGTTTCTAAAAATATGCGTAGCTCTTCGGGGATATTTTCTCCCGAAGCAAGGTACTCTTTAATAAGTTC
>DJPE01000035.1:12569-24652 GCA_002439705.1 Christensenella sp. UBA6420 | reverse complement strand
TTGTTCTGCCAGTCTTCCGTTTCGTGCGGCGGATTGGGGTCTTGTTCCGCGTCCTGGCTCGGTTCTTCGGGTTCGGCGTCGGACGGTCCTTCGCCCTCGCCTTCGCCTTCTTCCCCTTCCGCTTCTTCGAAGATAGCGAACACGGTAAGGTCGCTCGTTACGTTAATATCCGACCTTACGGGGTCGACGTATCCGTCCGACCACTGCGAGAATACCCACCCGTCGTCGGGGACTGCCGTCACCTGCGCGGTAGTACCGCCTTTATCTATTATCTGAACGGATTCGCCTTCTATTATTCCGCCGTCTTCTTCGAGATAGGATACCACTACCTTGTCTGCGTCGGTAGGGCCGTTTATTACGTCCTTGCCGCTCGGAAGTATTCCCGACACGCTGAGCGCAAATATAAGGGTCATGCAAACAAACGCCGTCGCCGCCGCTCCCAAAGAAACAGCCGCCGCTATTCCGCCCTTGCCGCCGCCGCAAAACCTGTAAGACAGTTTTCCTTTGGCTTTGGTGAATTCGGAAAGTTTCTTTTCGGCGTCTTCACGCTGAATTTTCGCAATGTAAGAGTCTTCCGCGGCAAATTCCGTCGCGGTAATAATACGTTCTTCCAGTCCCGCCGCGTCGAGTCTTCTCGCAACGGTCTTCTTATCGGGACGGAACTTCAAAAAATAAAATATCGGCGCGCAGATAATCAACGCTCCGACTACGGTCAAAACGACGTATAAAGAATTCTTTTCGCCCGTGAGCCACAGGACGAGTTCGACTATCGCCGTCGCGAATAACGCGCAGATAAGGGCGCAGATAAACGAGTTTATCCACCCTTCGATAATCATTCTTCTTTCGTACTTTTCGAATATTCGTTTATTTCCCATAATTCCCTTTCGGAACGAACCTTGCCTTTGCGACAACCCGTCCGAATTTTCCTTTCGTATTAAAAAGCCGTCAAGCCGCCTTATAAAAGGTGGCTTTTTTGCTTTTCGTTTTTCTTAATTAGTGTATTTTCCGCCGCCGCTTTTATACGGCGGCGGAATTAAGTAGATTAGTTACGCCTGAGTATCTTCTCCGCTCTCGCTCGAAGCGGGAGTGTTGACTATGTCGAAGAACTCGCTTAACGACGTACCCGTGGTCAAGCCGCTCCATACGGTGTCGGACCATCCTTCGGGCTGAGTCGTGGCGTCGGTGTAGCAGGTAGCTCCGCTCGGCAACGATTTAATTGCGGTTACGTTTTCCGAGAAGAATATGCTCGTAGTCGCTTCGAAACTTAATCTTGAAGAAATTACGCCGTCGGCGCCGTTTATTACCAACGCTTTAAGGGTACTCGAACAGGACGAGAACAGTCCGCTTACGTCGGCGGTGCCCATCGTCACGTACGTCAACTTCTCGCAGCCGTTGAAGATTTCTCTGCCGGCGCCTTTCATACAGTTGGACGTACTCTTCTTGTTTCCGTTTGCGTAGATGTATCTCGAGCTGTCGCCGTTGGTGTACTGTTTACTCTTGTTGTCGTACACGACCATCGTGTCGGGAAGAACTACCGTAGTAAGGTTGGTACACATATAGAACTGATAGTTACCGATAAGCACGCCGTCGAAGTTTATGCCGGTCATCGTACCGATAGTCGTATTGTAATCGCTTCTTTCGTAAGTGAAGGTAGTAAGGTTGGTACAACCGGCGAACGCTTCGAAGTCGAGTGCCTTGCGGAAAGCGTTTTTAGACGAAGGATACGAATTGGGTTTAGCTTCGGTCCCGACTATCTCGGAGAGAGTGACGGAAACGAGACTTACGCAGTCCATAAAGGCGAATCTGCCGATGGACAAAGGTCTGTCTTCGAGTCCTGCGGGCGTGCCGCTTTCCACTACGAGATTTTCCAAAGATTCGCAATATGCGAAGCAGTAGTTGTCGATGCCTATGGTGTCGAAATCTGCGTTTCTGGTACGGTTGGGGATGACGAGCGTACCCGTAATGCCCGTTCCGCTGAATGCGTAAGTACCCATACTGAGACCGACCGTTCCGCCGAGTTCGAATTCGAGAGAAACGAGTTCTTTAATATCTCTGAACGCATTGTTTCCGATACGGCTTACCTTTCTGCCGATTACCGCGGAAGTAAGCTTCGTCCCCTGGAAAGCTCCCGTGCCTATCGTTTCGAGATTGGCGGGGAAGTTAATCGCGGTAAGATTGGTACAGCCGTTAAAGGCGTTGTTACCTATCGCGGTCACGCTGCCGGGCAATACTACTTCGGTAAGAGTGGTGCAGTCCTTAAAGAACGCTTCTCCTACTTCGGTGATGCCTTCGGGGAAGGTGAACTTGCCGTCTATCTTCGACTTGTCAAGGTAGATAAGATTATTAGTCGAGTTTTCGAGTATCATTACCCCTTCCTGTCTGTAATAGTAGTTGTAACGGGATACGGAGAGCGTGACCGACGAGTCGAATGCGCTTCCGCCTATCGAAGACAATTCGGACGATATAGTAAAGGAAGTAATAGCAGAACCTGCGAACGCAAACGCTCCTATCGTCTTTACGGGCGAACCTTCGAGTTCTGCCGTAGTCAAAGACTTGGTTTCCGCAAAAGCATAATCGCCTATTGTCTCTACGGAAGAGTTGCTTAAATCGAGAGCGGTAAGTCCGCCTTCGTAGAAGGAGTATGCGCCTATCTTTTTAAGAGTAGACGGAAGGACTATCGAAGTAAGAGCACTAGTATAGCTGAACGTACCGCTGTCGCGTGCACCGTCGGGAAGTTCGGTAAGTCCTTCGGGAAGAACCACGCTTGAAAGCTTGGTCGTGCCGTTGTACGAGTAAACTTCAAATACGTTTTTGCCGAGTTTGTATTCGCTCGCTCCGTCGGAATTCCAAACGAAACTTTCAAGTTCCGACGCGTATCTGAACGCGCTGTCGCCTATGTATTTAACGCTTGCGGGGACTTCTATCGAAGTAAGTCCTGCGGAAGCAAAAGCTTCGCTACCTATCATAGTTACGCTGTCGGGAAGGGTAATTCCCTGTAAGGAAGTCACGTAGATGAACGCGCTGTTACTTATTAAGGTCAGCTTGTTAAGTTTGTCAAGGTTTACGAAGGTAGCGTTCTTTACTCCGTTAAACGCGCCGTTACCTATAGCGGTCAATTCGGAGTCCGCTTCGGGGAACGTAACCGTTTCCAAAGTGGTCAAACCGTAGAAAGTCATACCGCCTAAGTATTCGAGTCTTGCGGGGAGCGTAACTTCAACCAACGCCGTATCGCGGAAAGTATAGTTATACTCCGTCGATTTTACGCCTTCTCCTTCTTCTCCGTTCTCGTACAGCGTATCCTTTTCGCCGATGACGAGCGGAGTTTCGCCGTCTTCAAAGGTAATTGCGGCAAGCGAGGAGCAGCCATCGAACGCATATGCGCCAATATAAGTCACGCTTGCGGGGAAGTTAAACGCGGTGAGCGATGTACATTTTTCGAACGCATTATTTTCGATGTAGCTTATTTTGCTGTCGGCGGCAAAAGTCACCGAAGTAAGAGCGGTTACACCCTTGAACGCATGGTTCTTAATCTTGTTTACGTTAGCGGGGATTTCGAAAGTTTCGCCCGCTTTCGCTCTCGGATAGTACGCGAGAGTAATTTCGTTGCTGCCGGTTTCTTCGTTAACGGCGGTCTGATACAATACTCCGTCGTTAGTAAACCACTTAGTGTTGGTGGACTTAGCCACGATAGCGGTAAGCGCGTTGCTGCCGTTGAAGACGGACGTATCCTGTTTCAATACGAACAATTCCGCGACGCAGTCGCCTATGTTGACGGTGGTAAGACTGTTGTTACCGTTGAACAAAGACCAACCCAAAGCAGTCGCGCTGTCGGGAATGGTGATTTCGGTAAACGCAGTATTCTTGAACGCTTCCTGCCCGATAGTCGTAAGACCTTCGGGGAGAGTAATCGCTGCAATCGCAGACGATTCAAACGCACTCTGTCCGATGGTCGTAAGTCTCGAACCTTCGGCAAACGTAATCGAAGTCATCGAAGAAGTGTCTCTGAACGCATATTCGCTTATTGCGGTCACTCTTGCGGGAAAAGCGACGGAAGTAAGAGCAGTATCGTAGTCAAATGCGTGACCGCTTATCGTCAAGTCGGCGGTTCCTTCCGCTATCGTCAAAGTGGTAAGCGTACTCAACGAAGAGAACGCATATTCGCCTATCACGGTCATGGTAGACGGAATAGAGAGAGTCTTGATAGCTCCGTTTTTGAAAATCTGGCGCGCGTTCAAAGCGGTCATATTTTCGGGGAAAGCTACTTCTTCCACGTCGGTACTGTCGAAAGCGTAATCTCCGATAGTAAGGTCGTTGGTTCTCGCGGCGAAGGTAAGGGTGGCTACCGTGGTCTCGGTGGTGTCTTCCGCCCCTTCTTCGGTAGCGGGTATGGTAGTAACGATATTCTTAACGGCGTTCTTGAACGCATTAGCTCCGATAGAAGCTACTCTTGCGGGTATCGTAAGAGCGTTAATCACGTTGTTCGCGAAAGCGTATTCCCCTATCGCAAGGTCGATTTCTCCTTCGCTTAATATGTTAAGGGAAGCGAATTTCGCTCCGTAGAAAGCGTAGTTTCCGATAGCGGTTACGGTAGACGGGATGTTGACCAAAGTGCCGTCTTCGACGTTTTCGTTAAACTTAACGAGCGCGCTTGCTCCGTTAAAGGCGGAATCGCCGATAGTAACGACGTTTTTAGCTACGACTTCGGTAAGTGCGGTGCAGTTTTCGAATGCGTTTGCTCCGATTACGGTAACTTTACCTAAGTTTATCGACGTGATAGCGGTGTTTGCGAACGCATATGCTCCGATTTCGGTAACGTTATTCAAGTCGATATTCTTTATGCTCGTGCCTTTGAACGCATTGGCGGGGAGAGCGGTGACGTCGGCGTTAACGACGAAGGTTTCGTTTTCGTCGAACGCGAAACTTGCGGGTACGTAGAACGTGCTTACTTTGCCGTTTTCGTACGCGTAAAGGATGCCGCTATCCACCTTGAAGCCGTTTGCGCTAAGGTCGGAAAGGTTGCTGCCGTCGAAAGAAACGAGAGCGGAGCAATCAGCGAAAGCGTTTTCTCCCAAAGAAGCAAGGTTGTTCGGGAAAGTAATCGTCGTCAATGCGGACGATTCGAAAGCGTTTGCGCCGACAGTAAGGTTTTCGCTGCCGTTAGCGAAAGTAGCGGAGCTAAATTTAGCCTGTTTGAACGCGCCGTCGCCTATCGTAGTCACGCTTGCGGGTACGCTCAGCGTAAACGTAGAGCCTTCCGCTATGGTTGCGCTTGCGCCTACGAGCATGAACGCTTCTTTACCGATATAGGTAAGGCTTTCGCTCAGAGTAAGGCTGGCTACGTTTTTAGCGTTGTAGAAAGCGTAGTCTCCGACGTAGGTAAGACGGGACGGAAGAACTATCGACGTAAGGCTCGTCATATATCCGAACGCGCCGTAGCCGTCGTTTTCGCCGCTTGCTATCGTCAAAGGAACGGAATTTTCCGCGTCTTCCGCAAAGGTAAGAGCGGTGACTTTTTCCGCGCCGTAAAATGCGCCCGCTTTAATAGTAGTTACGCTCGCGGGAACGGTAAGCTCGGTAAGAGCGGTCGCTTCGTAAAAAGCGTTTTCTTTAATTTCGGTAAGTCCGCTCGTCGGAAGGACGAGAGTAGCGAGAGTCGCGTTGTTCGCGAAAGCGCCTTCTTCTATCGTCGTAAGAGCGGTGGTTTCGAAAGTAACGGAAGTAAGTTTTCCGTTCTTAAACGCGTTGATTCCTATGCTCGTTACGCTTGCGGGGATAACCAACGTTCCGAAAGAGCCGTTTTCAAACGCGCTTTCGCCTATCGTGGTAAGAGCGGAAGTTTCGCCTTCGCCCGCAAAGGTAAGAACCAAGCTACCTACGTTTTTACCTGCGTTTCTGAACGCGCCGTTTCCGATAGCCGTAAGAGTTGCGGGAAGAGCGAGAGCGGTAACGTTTGCGCAGTCGTTGAAGGCGTACGCGCCTATGGTAAGATTGGCGGTGCGGCCGCTTTCGAAAGTAAGGGTCGTTAATTTAGCGCAGTTATTGAATGCGTAATCTCCGATAGAAGTTACGTTCTTGCCGATTACCATAGAAGTAAGTTCTCCGTTTTCGAAAGCGTTGGCTCTTATGGTCGTTACGGTTTCGGGGAGAGAAGAAACAATATTCTTCGGAGCGCAGTAGATAAGTTCGGTCTTGTCTTTATTATAAAGGATACCGTTTTCGGAAGCGTAAGTTGCGTTTCCTTCGTCTACTACGATTTGTTTAAGCTGATAGCATCCGCTGAACGTGGTGTTTGTCACACCCGAATTCACTGCGGCGGAAAGTTCTATCGTGGTAAGTAAGGAGCAGTCTGCAAAGATCTTGCTGCCGAGAGACGCGCTTTCGGAAGCGTTAATTCTGACTTTCTTTACGTTGATACAGTTGCTGAAAGCGTAATCCGCAATATTGGTAAGGCTTGCGGGCAAGCTTACTTCGGAAAGTTTCGCGTTGTCGGCGAAAGCGTATTCCCCAATGGTCACTACCTTGCTGCCGTTTTCGAAGGTAAGCGTGGCGAGAGCTTGGCAGTTACGGAAGGCTTCGCTGCCTATCGCGGTGGTCAATACGGCTTCGGTGCTTGCGAACACAACTTCGCTGAGAGCTGCGCAGTTAGCAAAAGCGTTAGCCTTGATTTCGGCTACCGTCGCGGGAATAGTGACCTTAGTGAGTAAGTTACGCTTAGCGAAAGCGCCTTCTCCTATTGCGGTAATATTAGCGTTTACGGTATATTCCCCTGCTTTTCCGTACGGGCAGTAGATAGCTTCGTAGTTTGCGTTGCAGAGTATACCGTCGGCGGACTTATAGAGAGCGTTGCCGTCGGCCACGTTAAGAGCGGTAAGAGCGGAACAATGGTCGAACACGCTTTCCGCGTCGAATTCGCCTACGCGTTTAGGCAAAGTTATTTCGCCTATGGCGTCGCAGAAACGGAACGCGTATTCGTAAAGTTTAAGAGCTTTGATTTCCGCGGATACGTCGGAATCGAGTCCCGAAAATTCCACGGTTTTAAGGTTTTTACAGTTGTAG
The DNA here is from genome assembly GCA_002439705.1 of Christensenella sp. UBA6420. Taxonomy (GTDB): domain Bacteria; phylum Bacillota; class Clostridia; order Christensenellales; family DTU072; genus CAG-1782. The sequence goes on along the minus strand of DJPE01000035.1, from coordinate 17,596 downwards.
AACGCGTTAGCGGCGATTTCTTCAACGGTAGCGGGGATTATTACTTTCTGTACGGTGGAGTTAGCGAAAATCTTGGTAGGAATTCTCTGTACTCCGTACGGAATGGTGAATTCGACGAATCTCGTCGCGGGAACGAACGCAAGGCTCTTTAATCCCGTGGAGCTCTTCTCGTCTGCGATAAGAACGCCGTCTATGGATATATAAGTAGAATCGGGACCGGGGTCGAGAACGTTTATTGCTCTAAGGCTCGTGCATCCTGCGAAAGGTCCGCTGGAAGAAGTGCCGTCGCCGGTCGTTATACCGATGGACTTAATGGAGTCGTAGATGTTAATAACTTCGAGCGCGGTGCAGTCAGCGAAAGCTCCGTCTGCTATTCTTTCTACGGGAAGACCGTTATAAGTACGCGGAATGGTGATTTCCGTAATCTGATAGTAAGCAAGATATGCGCCTTTTTCCACGAAGTAATAGGACGCGCCTGCGGGCTGAACGAATTTAAGAATTTCCGCCCAATGAGCGTAATAAATTTCATCGTTGCTGTCTTTTTCCCACGCTGTGGCGAAATTACCGTTTTCGTCGGCGATTTGATCTCCGCCCACAGCCTCGGTGTACCAACCCAAGAACTTATATCCTGCAAAGCTCGGAACGGGAAGAGCGTTGATTTTTCCGTAAACGACGTCTGCCGAAGCGGGAGTAACGACTTGTTCGTTCGCCGCGTCAACGGACGGCTTGTTTCCGTCAAGGCTTACCGAGTAAGTCTTTGCCGTCCAGCATGCGTACAAAGTAAGGTCCTTGTCCGCGTCGAAATCGCCGCTTTCGTAACGTTTTGCGGTAGCAACGATGGTCGAATCGTACCAACCGGTAAAGTTATAACCCGTGCGGGAAGTGGTCGGCAACGCGAAATCGTCGCCGTGAGCAAGGTAAACTACGGTGTTTTCCACAGCGGAACCGCCGTTTACGTCAAAGTTTATTTCATAAACCATAACGGTAAGGGATACCCATTTACCTTTATCTTCTTCCGCTCCGCTTTCGGTAACGAATCTTACTTCGAGCGTGTTGTTACCGGCTTGCGTAAACGCAATAGCAGTGGAAGAATGATTTACGCGCTTTATATCGCCGCCGTTTAGTCTTACTTCGTAAAAAGCCGCTCTAATAACTTTATTCCAAGTGAACGTGCCTTTGTCGTACGCAAGAATCGAAGGTCCGGAAAGAACGTTAAAGAACTCTTCGTCGCTCCACATGGAAGTCTTACCGTCGCCCATGGCACGAACTGTTACGGTAATGTCTCCGGTAAGGTCGTCGGGAAGGTCGTATTTTGCGTCGGTCACGGTAGCCGCCAAGGTACCGTTAACGTTGATTTCGTAAGAAGTTGCGTTTCTTACGGCGTTCCATTTAAGGGTGGTTCCGTCTATGCGTAAATCGGTAGGTGCGACAAGGTTGGTTCTTGTGTAGTTGTACGTAGTAGCCGCGGGAGAATTATATCCTTTCGCCACGGGATAAACGGAAACTACCATATTGTCCGCGTCGATATTTTTAAGGCAGTAGGTGGTGACGTTACCGATATTTTCGTTATTTACGAGCACGGTACTGTCGCTGACCACCTTAACTACGTACGAAGTTGCGTTATCCACGGCGTCCCACTCTACGGAGTCGGTCTTCTCTTTGTAAGAAATCGTTTTTATTTCTTTAAGGTTGCGTTCTAATACGAACGTACGGGAAACGCTGTCTACGTATCCGTCTGCGTGTGCGGTAACGGTAAATTCGATGCCGCCTTTTTTCATTTCGCAGTTGGAGAAATTGTAAGTAGTATTGTTACCTAAGTCGATGGCTTCGGTATGATGACCTTCTATGCCGCAATTTACGGTAAGTAAATACTTGGTCGCGTTCTTTACCCCGTAGAAGGAAAGAACGTCGCCGTCGAGAACTTCGAATACAGATACTCTCGCAAGACGGTTTACGGTATAGTAACGAACCGCCGCTTCGGAGTCGTTTTCGGCAAGGTCGCTCGCCGCGATCACTTCTATTTTGTGTTCGCCCGTCGTCAACGCGCTAAAATCGTACGCATAGGTAAGACCTTCGACCGTTTGTCCTTCGCCGTCGTCTATCTTGACGGTATAATAAGCCGCGCCGCTTACAGCTTCCCAGCTAATTCCGTCCGCTTTTACGCTTACCGACGGAGCGGGGAGTTTTTCGCCGCCGACAGCCGTCCATACGGCGTACATGGTGACGTTTTCTTCGAGTTTTTCTCTGTCGTATTTATAAGTAAGTTTGTTTGCGTCGTCGGAATCGCTGACGTACCAACCGTCAAAAACGTATCCGCTTCTTTCTGCGGGTACGGGTAATTCGGGGATGATACCGCCTATCGTTTCCAGCTCGTCGATAGTTTCGCCGCCTTCGTATCCGATGTCGAAGTCTGCTACGTATTCGGGTGCGCCTTCTTCGTTGTTTTCAATCCAATACGCATACAAAACGGTATTGGAGAAAATTCTTTGCGAATCGAACATAAACGCCGTCCTGTGCGCTTCGTCGAGATACCAGCCGATAAAGGTATATCCGCTCTTCGTCGGAGCGTCGGGGCGGGATATAGTCTTGCCGTTGACGACGGTGACAGCCGCTACGTCGCTTCCGCCGTCCGTATCGAACGTGACGGTGAATTCGGTTTTTCTCAAAAACTCCATCGTAGAACCGTCGTATTCGAGACGCAAACGGTCGTTACTGTACGTTGCCGTCACCGTAAGTCCGGTAAACGTGAACGTAAGCGTTTCGCCGTCTTTAGCGTAAGTACCCGTTAAATCCGCCGATTTAACCTTAAACGATACGTCCTTGCCGCCGCTCAACGTGATAAGGTACTCTTTGCCGAAATCGTCGTAATAATACGTTCCGGTCTCCGGTCCTTCAACGGGAGTGTCGGGGGTATCGGGGGTATCGGGTGTGTCGGGTGTGTCGGGATTTTCGGGATTGTCGTTACATGACACGATGCACAGAGCCACCGTCAACGCAAGTATAAGCGTCAACGCCACTGTGAGCCATTTCCTGACTTTCATAAAATTACCTCCGTTCTTTTGTCGGCCTTCTTAGCCGACTTTTTCTTTAGTATTTGATTCTCGGGTTTGTCTGTAAGACAACTCCGTTTATCACACGTTAAAATATATCACCGCACGCAAAATCGTGTCAAAAATTTGCAAAAAACACGTCCCGCGTAACCGGTAAATAATTAGTAAATTCCGATTTCAAAAAAGACCGGAACCGGAAGATATTTTTCGCGGTAAATTACTCCGCTACGCGGGTAAGAACGTATTCTTTCCCGCCCAAGGTTATCGTAAGCACGTCGCCCGATATGCTGCCGACGACCGCGTTAAACGAATCGGCTTGTCTATACACTGTGACGGTCGTTCCGTCCGTAACGTAGAAGCCTATAAATTCGCCGTTGAGATACGCTCTGCCGTTTTTATCTAACGTGAGCGTATTTTCCTGCGTGCCGTAGGTCGTATCTTCCGCGTTTCCGCTTACTCCTATTATTTCGGTGTACGCCGAGAAAGCGGAATCTTTCGCAAACAGGCAGGCTACGGATATATCGGATACTGTTATGGAGCAGTCGCCGTCAATCGTTCTGTAAAGGATTTCCGTTCCCGTTTCTGGCACGGTGGTGCCTGCCATAGTCCAGACGAAGCTCTTGTCGGAGCATAACGCGAACGCGCGCGTTCCTATATATATAAGGCTACTGCCGGTGGATACTTCGGCAAGGCTAAGACACTGAGCGAAAGCTCCCGAGCCTATCTTTCTTGCCGCCGTTAACGTTACTGAAATAAGTCCGCTGCGAGCAAAAGCAAAATCCCCTATTTCTTCCGCTCTTTCAAGTCCCGCTACCGTCGTCAATGCGGAACAATCGTAGAACGTACCCGCCGCAATGACGGTAACGCTTTCGGGAAGGGTTATTCTTTCGAGCGCAGTACACGCATAGAAGGCGTATTCACCTATGGAAGTAACGTTATTTAACGATACTTCGGTAAGATTAGCGCAGCTGCCGAAAGCGTATTCCCCTATCGAAATTACGTTGTCGCCCAAGGTCACGCTCTTTACCTTTTTACCGAAGAAGGCGCGTTCACCTATCGCGGTGACGGTTGCGGGAACGATAACTTCGTCGGCGTCGCCCTGATAGGCTATAAGCACGCCGTCTTTTATAAAGAACTCGTCTGTAACTTTCGAGAAAGTGCCGTTTGCTAAGTTAAACTCGTAATAAGCGTACGTTCCTTCCGAGAAATAGAGTCTTGCGATACTATCGTCTATTATCTTGTAGGAAGCGGTATTCTTATTGCCGCGGCCGTCCACTACGATAGCCTGATTATATCCGTCGAGCGTAAGCGTACCCCATTCCGCAGAAGTAAGGGAAACCGCGTAAGTTTCGTCGAGTATCTGGAAGTAATAGTAGTATCTTATGCCCGTAAAGCTGTTGCCCGAAGAAGTAACCATATAAATAAAGGTAAAGCCCGCGCTGCCGTCGTCGGGAACGAACTTGTATTGTTTCTTCACCGCGTCGGTAAGAACGTACGTTCCGCTTACGGTAGTAGTTCCGTCGTAATATTCCGCGCCGTTTACCCAGTCGAGCGTAAGGGTAGCTTCCTTAACGTTGCCGCTGACGTACAGACTGTACTTTCCGTGAATACTGTTGCTTCTCGTTCTCGTAAGTTCGTCGTTTTTCAACTGATAAGAAAGGGTTTCCGTGATTTTTCCGTCGCCGTCGAGAACGTAGAATACGAACACCTTTACTCCGTCCACCACGTCGTCGTCGGCGTACGCGGCGTAACCCGACTTATTGCCGCTTACAGCCTGTCCGTAATTGTCTACGGTAATGCTTCCGCCGCCCGTAACAGTATAGGTCTTCGCTAAATTGTCGTTGGATATTACGTAAGCCTTTTCGCCGTCGTTTCCGCGATAAAGGAGCTTAAAGGTAAAGGTTTCGGAGCCTATATTGGCGGTATAAGTACCATCGGCGTTCTTGCCGTAAGTGCCTTCGCTTATCTGCGCGTAGG
>DJPE01000035.1:0-12496 GCA_002439705.1 Christensenella sp. UBA6420 | reverse complement strand
ATCCGTCGAGCATAAGGACTCTCGCTCCCGACGACACGCCGTCGTCGAGATTTTCCCACGAAGCGTAAACGGCGGCTTCTTCGTACGGGGGCATAAATTCGTATTCCCCGTCGGCGTTTACCGTAAGGCGCAGTGCGTAAACGGTCTTGCCGTCGGATATTGCGAGCGTGTAGTATTCGTAAGAGTCTTTGCCCGAAGCGGTCAGCTTTTCGGAAGAAATTTCGTAAGCGTACTCGGAGCCGTTATAGGTGGCTCTGCCGAAACCGTCCAAAGTAAGGTCTTCGCTGTCGAGAACTTCGTTTTCTCTGTAAACGTAGAAGAAACCGCTTTGAGAATTCTTCCTGAACGTAAATTCGTTGTACGCTTTGTAAGCGGAGTCGTCGGCGAAAGCCGTCGCCGCCGTAAATTTATATGTATCGGCTTCGTCGCCGTCGGTAATAGTTCCGTTTGCGATAAGTTTGTTATCGGCGTCGGTAATTACCGCTTTGCCGTCGGAAAGAATAGCGAGAGTCTCGTTCCTTACCGCCGAAATACGGTTAACGTAGTCGCTGTAAAGTTCCGCAACGTAAGCGTTCGCGTCGCTGACGGTTTCTTTATCTTCGACGAGAAGATATAAAGCGTTCTGTCCGTTGCCGCTCGAAGTAAGGAAAACCACTCTGTAAACGGTATCGCCGTCGGTATACGACCACAAATAGGTGTATCCTTCCAATGCTTCTTCGCCGCCTGCCGTTTCTACCGCCGCGGTAAAGAATCCGTCGAAAGTAGCGGTGTATTTAATGCCGTCCTTAAAGAAGGTATACGTTCTCCGTCCCACGCCGTCGGAAGTAATAAATACTTTCGTATCGGAAGAAGAGTTAGCCAAAAACTGTTTGCCTTCGTAGAAAGCGTACTTTTCTTCGTTTTCGGTAGAAGTAAACACCATACCCGACAAAGTGTAAATACCGTTGCCTTCGGATTTGTAGTTCCCGCTTGCCAGAAGGGCGAACGAGTCGGACGGATAGAGATATGCGTTGCCTTTGCCGTCAAGGAAGAGTCTTACGTCGCCGTCGGCGGTTCTCATCGCCTGATGATAGCCCGTCTCCGAACCGACTTCTTCGGCGGTGCTTGCGTCCACGACGTAATTATCTACCGATACTCTCATCATAAAGGTCTTGTCGGCGGTATCGGTGTACGTTACGTACCACTTTTTCGCGACGTAATATTCGCCTTCTTCTTCGTAGTACGCGTCGGTAAGGACGTATTCTATCTTGTTGTCTATCGTAGCTCCGGTATCGCGGTAGCTTCCTTCGCCGTAACCGTTAAGTTTTAACGTTCTCGTAAGCAGTCTTCTGTCGCCTACCACGGAAAACACGTATTCGCCGGCAAGGTCGTCTTTAATTACCATCGTGCCGTAATCCGCTCCGTCATCCAACGTCGTTTCGCAGTGGAGCGTAACGCTGCCTACCGTAAACTCAAACGCCGCCGTGGAAGAAGCAAGGTCTTTATCGACGAACTTATACGTACCGGTATAGTAAGTGTTGCTGTCTACAAAGTACGTCGCTCCGCCGAAACCGTCGAGATACATATAACTCGTAAGAGTCTGGAAATAAACCGCCTTTTCGCTCTCTTCGCGGATAAGGATACGATTATTGTCTTCGTCGAAGCGGAAACCGAACGCGTACGAACCGTCGCCGTCGGTCTGCGTGAAATAATACGTTCCTGCAGATTCCACTTCGTATTTGCCCTTAATAGTAACGGTAGCTCCGTCCTTCTTATAGGTGTATTCAGCCTGGAAAAGTCCGTCCGTTACGAAGGTTTCGTTATCGTCGGAAACTTTGCCGTTCTTCCAATCGTATCTTACGAAAGTTCTGTCCTTGAAGCTTTCGTCGAAATAAGCGAAAGTGCCGTTGCCTAAAATTCTGCCGTTAAGAATAACGTTGCCGTTATCGCGGAAAGTAAATTCTCCCGTTTCTTCGTTATATTCGCCGTTTTTATCGGACAAGCCGTATCTTTCGAGTAAGACTGTGTGTGCCTTTTCGGACAGAACGTAAATTTTGTCGCTGCCGCCGTTAGCGTCGGTAGTTCCGTAATTCCATCTTGCGTACAAGGTGACGTCGCTAAGACCGGTTCTTATCGAATCTCCGGGAAAAACTTCGGGCACGCCGTCTTTCGTCTTCGCCCAGCCCGCGAAACGGTAGCCGCTAAGGCTGTAACCGTTTTCTTTAACGGTAAGTGTGCTGTCCGCGCGGTAAGTTTCTCCTTCGGTCGTTCCGTCGAGAAGTCCGCTCGAAACCCCTGCGGGCAGGTTGGCGTCGTAATTAAGAGAATAAATTTTGCGTTTGTAGGACAAGGAATAAACGTTCTTCGACGCGTCGGTATCCAACGTTATAGCTTTGGTGACGTCGGTGTCGAGTACGAAACCGTCGTATTTGTTACGCTCTATCGAGTCGCCCGATATATCCAACTTGTCGCCGACGAAAACGTTGGCGGTGACTCTTTCGGGAAGCTCGGTAGCCTGCCAGTCGTTATTATAATTGCCGTCCACGTCCTGCATACGCACGCGTACGGTAAAGGCTACGGTGTATTTTGCGGTAAGCGTTACGTCTTTGGTAAGTCTTTTATCTCCTACCGGTTCTTCCCCGTCGTACCACGCGGCAAAAACGGCGTCCCCATCTCCTTCGGGAACGACTCCGCTAATAGCTTCCGCTATCGTCGTGCCGACGTAGGCAGAATAAATAGTCTTACTTAAATACCCGTATTCGGTAGCGTCGAGCGTAATCGTAGCTTTCGCCTTGGGCGTAAACTTAGCGTAGTAAGTAACGTCGTTTTCGGGCATAACGGACGGGAGCGTCGCTCTGTCGCCGCTGAAATCGGAACTAAGGTACCAACCGTCGAAGTCGTACCCGTCCTTAACGGGATCTGCGGGTACGGTTATTGCTTCTCCTCCCTTAGCGGTAACGGGCGCGATTTCCGTCCCTCCGTCGGTAACGAACGTAAGGGTATAAGTAGCCGTCTTATTACATGCGACCGTCGTCACGGCGACGGCTATCGCCAGCGCAGTCACTATAAGCAGCGGCAAAACCTTTCTTAACTTTTTTCTCATACTTTTCTCCTTCCGCTTTTCATGCAAGCGGAGCATAATTATAAATTTGTCTTCCGTACGTTTATTTCTTTATTTTTTAATTATTATATTACAATTGTTTCAGCACGGTAAAGCGATTGAACGAAATTTTTACCCGGTTGGAAAAATTTTTATTATCCGAGTCGTAGACTCGTTTCCGTTTTTCCGATTAGGACGGGTTCTTACGCAGTCCGAACTTACGATTATATTTTATCATTTCCCGTGAAAAACTCCAAACGGTTAGCGTATGCTAATTAAAAAAATTTTGCATAATTATACCGATACGGCGGTTTTTAACAAATAATTATAAAAAGCGACGCCCCGTTAAGAAGCGTCGTTTCGTTATATTTGTATTTTCCGGTCGGTAAACTCCGTTATTCTACTTCGACGGTGCCGTCGGCGTGAATTTTTATTTCCATACCGTCTTTTACGTAGGCTAAGAACTCGTCTCCGAGATTGTCTACCGTGGGCATACCGTTGGGAGTCCATACGGAAGCTAATATTGCTCCCGCCGCCGCCAACGAGTCGATGGGCTTGGAGAATAAAAGCGCGCCGGGGTTACAGCCTATTACGGCGGCGTTGTAGAGTACCATACCGCCCGTGGTCGAGCCTATGGTCTGCGGCAGACACAGAGCTACGCCTACTGTGTTCTTGCCGTACAAATCTTTGTTGTTCTGGTCGGTGCAAACGTTCTTGCCTTCCTTGCAGTCCTTGAAAGAAGCAAGGGTGTTAAAACCTTCGTGAGATACGAGAGCTTTTAAGGTGGCTTCGCCGGGAACTACCGTTCTTCCTCTGAATAATTTAGTCATTATCTTTTACCTCCCGTGATTCTTTCAAGTATTTCTGCGTCGGAATAATATCTCGACGTCGTGTACGTGCGGAGCTTGTTGCTGTTTGTGATTACCGGCATCTTCGCGCAAAGCGGGTTGTTCATATACATAAGCGGGCAAATGTACGACAAAGTTACGCCCATAGCTTTGAGTTTAGCCGCGTTTTCGCTCTTATTGAATACCTTGATTACGTCGGGAGCGGAAGTAAACACCGTCTTTATCGTCACTTTCTTTCTGCCCTTTTCTTTAAGTTTCGCTTCCAGTTTTTCCGTCCAGTCGTTAAGCTGAGCTAAGGTCATATGGGGGCAACCCATAAAGCAAAGTTTCGGTTTTGCGTCTTTGTTTTTCCAGATTACGGGGTAGGACGCTTTCACTCTCGCAAGTTCCGCGTCGTCTATTACGTAAACTTTGGCGTCTTCTTTAATAAGGCTTTCGCCCTGCTCTTTCGCCTCGGGAGTAAGGTTGTCGATATGGTAAAGACCTACCGAACCGTTGGACGCGGTCGCCGCGCCGAAGTCTTTAAGATAGGTGCAGGCTTCTTTAGTAAGTTCCTGCCCGATAAACTTATCGAGCCCCTTTATATACGGTACGTCTTCAAGCACTTTCATACCGATTGCGGAACCCAAAAGCTGGGCTTCGGGCTTCTCGGTGGTCTTTATTTCGACAATCCAGCTTGCCTTTCTTCCTTCGTCGGTAAGGAGTCCGAAGTACGGAACGTACCCTACTATCGAACCGAACATCTCTATTATTCCGGAGTTACGGTTACATCTTGCGCCCAAAACGGAGTTGGCGTAGTTTACCGCGCTGGACTCTGCCCAGGAAAGGATATCGCCTTTTTTCGGGCGGTTGCCGACTTCGTCGAAGTAGCACGCGCAGGTGAACTTGTCGTCACCTAAGAGTCCTATCTTTTTAAGCTGCGCTTCGTATCTTTTCTGCGGACCGTACATTACCTTGAAGACTATGTCCTGCAAAAGATTTTTCGGTACGTTGGGGTCACACGGACGGGGGTCCGCCGTGAATTTCTGTTTGCTGACCACGCCGGCGGCTAAGAGTTCGTCCATAAGGTCGAACACGCCCTTTACGACTATTACGCCGAAGCTTGTTACTATATGCCCGTATTCCGACGTAACGGGGACCATTTTCGTAGCCCCGAAAGTTTCGCCGTACATGACGAGCGTCTTCATAATCTTAGCCATTACTTCGCCTTGCGAACCGTTCAGTATGGCTTGTTGTTCTTGCGTTAATTCCATATTCGTTCTCCTTTTTTACAGTTTCATAGCTACGTCCCACGCACGCCAGATTACGGTGCGGAGATTTCCTATTCCGTTGCAGTCGCCCACTAAATGAACATTCTTTCCTTCGGGAGCTACCGGTTCGGGGATATATCCTACCGACAGGATTACGCTGTCGCCGTCTATATCGAATTCCTTTCCTTCCTTGTCCTTTACCCTTACGCCGTCGTCGGTGATTTCGCAAAGGGCGGTGTTTAAGTGGACTTCGACTTTATTAAGCGCGAAGAAATCTCTTAAATAGGAAGAGTTGGCAAGGCACACGCCTTTCATTGCGATAAGGTCGTTTTTCATTTCCACGATTACGGGAGTTTTTCCTTTCTTATAAAGGTCGAGAGCTATTTCGCAACCGGAAAGTCCGCCGCCTATAACTATTACCTTTTGTCCGACTTCCTTATTGCCGTACAGATAATCGCAGGCTTCGATACCCTTTTCCGCGCCCTTTACTCTGAGTTTTCTCGGTTTGCTGCCGGTGGCTACTATTATTTCGTCGGCGTTAAGTCCCGATATATCGGTAATTTCGGTGTTTAATCTTATTTCTATGCCGAGATCTTTCATTTCCTTCTCGTACCAAGCGAGAAGTTCTCTGTCCTTTTCCTTAAACGACGGGGCCGCCGCCGCTATAAACACGCCGCCCAGAACGCCGCTCTTTTCGTAAACGGTGACTTTGTGTCCCCTGAGAGAGCACACTCTCGCCGCTTCCATACCGCCTACGCCGCCGCCGATTATCGCTATCTTTTTAGCTTTCTTCGCGGGTACTATCTTATATTTCTTGCTCTGCATGGTTTCCGGGTTGAGAGCGCAACGTGCCATTCCGGCGTTGTCGCTAAGACTCTGGTCGTTACCTACGCCGTTGTAATGAGCCATATTGAAGCAGGCGTTGTGACAGCAGATACAGGGTCTTATGGATTCCGTATCGTCGTTAATAAGTTTGGTTATCCACTCGGGGTCCGTCAGGAACTGTCTTGCGATACCCACCGCGTCTATCTTGCCTTCCGCCACCGCTTCGGCTCCCACTTCGGGAGACATTCTGCCCGCGCATACCACGGGAATATCGACGAACTTTTTGATGTGTTCCACTTCCGCAAGGTTGCAGTTTTCGGGCATGTATGGAGCGGGATGCGCCCAGTACCATGCGTCGTAAGTGCCGTTGTCGCAGTTAAGCATGTCGTAACCTGCGTCCTGCAGGAACTTAGCCGCCTTTTCGCTTTCTTCCATATCTCTGCCTACTTCCACGTATTCTTCGCCGGGCAACGCGCCTTTGCCGAAACCTTTAGTTTTGGACACTACCGAGTAACGTAACGACACGGGGAAGTCCTTGCCGCAAACCTTTTTGATAGCCTTGACTATTTCAACGGGGAAGCGGTATCTGTTTTCGAAAGAGCCGCCGTATTCGTCGGTTCTTAAATTGGTGTACTTCATCGTAAACTGGTCAAGAAGGTATCCTTCGTGTACCGCATGAATTTCCACGCCGTCCACGCCGGCGTCCATACACAATTTAGCGGTCTTCGCGAAGGCTTCTATCATCTCGTGAATTTCTTTTACGGTAAGCGGACGGGAAATACAGCTGTCGTCCCAACGGTTCGGGGTAGCGGACGCGCTTGCGGTAAGATAACTTACGTCAAGGAAAGGTTTAAGAGCCAAACCCAAAGCCTTGTTGTGAATGGCTTTTATCATTATGTCGTTTATAGCCAGACTTCTGCCGAAGCCCGCGGTGAGCTGAACGAACATTTTACAACCCGTCTTGTGGAATTCTTCCATAAATTCTTTGAGTTTTGCGAACTTGCCTTTGCCCTGATAGAGCCATTTTCCTAAAAGAATATCGCGGATAGGGGCTATTCCCGGCAAAATGAGTCCGACGTTGTTTTTCGCTCTTTCGAGCAGAAAGTTTGCCGCTTCTTTATCGAAGTGGTTAGGTTCCATCCAACCGAAAATGGAAGTTCCGCCCATGGAAGTCATTACTATTCTGTTCTTGATTTCCACGTTGCCGATTTTCCAAGGGGTGAATAGCGGTTTGTAAATGTCTTTCATCAAAAAAATCCTCCTGCAATTGCTGTAAATACCGATATCTGAAAACGCCGACGGCTGTTTTTACCGCACGCGTATCTTTATCTTATTTATAGTATAAGCTGTCTTCCGACTACTTTCAAGGGGGAAATTTTCAAATTTCAGAAGATTCTTTCGTTTTTCTTTTAATTACGGCGTATAAAAAGGCGGGATTTTCGTCCCGCCGTTAATTTATCGTTTCCCTTTTTCTTTTTACGCAACAAAATATTCCGTCACGTCGTTTTCGGTGAAGGTTAATGTAACCGATTTTTCTTCGCCGTCGCGACTGAACGTAATAGTGACGCTATCGCCTGCTTTCGCTTCGAGAAGCATATCGCTTAACGTAAACGACCTGTCTATATCGACGGTTTTTCCGTTAAAGGCAGCGGTAAGAAGAATATCGCCGCTAAGAAGCGAGCCGTATGATAGTCCGCTTTCTTCCACGCTGTCTACTACTATCGTTTCTTTAATGCGGATAAGTCCCGTCGTTTCGTCGTACACGGCTTTACTTTCGGAAGTCTTTGCGGTTATTCCCAAAAGACACTTGTATACCGAATGCTTCGACGAGTCGGTGCAGTTTGCGATGACGTTTTTCGCGACTCCTATCGCTATTTCCTTAGGGATAGCGTAGCTTATGTTTTCGGTGGAATAGGAACTGGTCTTCGCGTTGACTATTCCGATAAGGTTGCCGTCGCTGTCGAAAAGTCCGCCGCCCGAATTGCCGGAATTTACGGCGGTGTCTATTCTCAACACGCGGAGTTGATATGCGTTGTTGCCGTCCACTTTTACGCTTATCCTTTCGCTGTCCACGCTGACTATTCCGCTCGTAACGCTCATTCCTTCCCCTTCGGGAAATCCTATCGCCATTGCGGTTTGTCCTACCGTAATAGTGGTTTTGGATACCGAAACAGCCGTCGCACAAGAATTTTTAAGCGTTTCGCTTCCGTCTACTCTGAGCACCGCTATATCGTAGTATGCGCTGCCGCCGACAAAGTTAGCGTTTATCTTCCCGCTGTCGGTTTCTCCGCCGTAGAGATAGACGTTAATATCGTCGCTTATGTGGTCGGTTTGGTTACTGTCGGCGTCGTAGACGACGTGAAAGTTGGTTATTATATAGGCGTTGCCGTCGGAATCCATTTCGTAGATTACTCCCGCTCCGCCTGCGGAATAAGCGGTTTCTTTCGTGTTCACTTTGCCGTTGCCGTAGTTGTAAGACAGTTCGGTCTTGGTAAAATTACTGACTATCGTCACCGCGCTCCTTATCGCTTTGGACACGGCGTAAACGTTATCTTTACTTACGTTTACGGTAAGGTACTCGTTAAGAAATTCGAGAAAAGTTCCCGTATAGCCGTTTTCTACCGCGGCGGCGTAAAGGTCGTTGACGTAAGACACGCCGTCGGCGTCTTCCCCGTCCCTGCCGTTAAGTCCGTTTTTTCCGTCGGCGCCTTTAAGGCTTTCGAGCCATTCCTGTTCCGTCCCTACGAAACCGTTTTTGACCGCTATGTCGTAAGCGGTGACGTACTGCGTATTGTCCGTATCGTCGCACGCTACGAGAACCGTACACAATACGGCTACGAGAAGTACGGATATTATTATTTTCGACGCGTAATTTGATTTTTTCATACTGTGCCTGCCTTCGTTTTTCTTTTTTCTATAATTAAAAAATAAAATCCTTACCTTAAAGGTACTTTAATTTTCGCAAATTAAATATTTTTTTTCTTCTTTTGCGTAAAAAACCTTCCTTTCCCGCTTATCGGCGAAAATTATTTAATGACGGTTTTCAGATACTTTTTACGAACGTAAAAATAACAGCTCGCACTTATTAAGGTGGACACTCCCCACCCTATAGGCCACGAATACCAGATGCCGTTTACGCCGATAGTCTTTGCGAAAACCGCCGCGAAAACCACTCTTAAAATAAGGTCCGTAAAGGTACTCACAAGGAAGAAACGCATTTTGTTTATTCCCCGGTAAACGCCGTCTATCATAATTTTTATCGAGATAAGTGCGTAAAACGGCGAAACTATCGTCAAAAACGCCATACTCGTAGCTATCGCGTCGGCGTTGCCGTCGCGGACGAACAGCTCGGTAAAAACTCTGCCGAAAAGAAGGAACAACGCTGTAAATACGGCAGCCAGAACGACGGCTATACCTATGCCGTAGATTAAACCTTTCTTAATTCTGTCGTTTTTGCCCGCTCCCGCGTTCTGCGCGGAGTAATTGCTCATTCCGTTGCCGACGGCGCAGAGAGAAGTTATGGCAAGGTTATTTAATTTTATCGCGGCGGAATATCCCGCTATCGCAGCCGTGCCGAAAGAGTTTATAAACCCTTGTATTACGATATTCCCCACCGAGATAAACCCCTGTTGGAAAATACTCGGTACGGCCACAACGGTAATTTCTTTAAGTATTATTTTATCGAAAAGGGCGACTTTGCCGACGGAAAGTTTTTTTAATCTTATTAAAACCGTAACGAGAGCCGCAATTCCGCTTATTCCCTGACAAATAAAAGTAGCCCACGCCACGCCCGCTACGCCCATACGGAAACTTTTTACGAACAGAATATCCATTCCCACGTTGCCGACCGACGACGCGACCAAAAATATAAAGGGCGTGACAGAATCGCCGAGAGAAGCGAATATCCCCGTGGAAATGTTGTAGACCAACAAAAATAAGTATCCGCCGAGATAGATATAAAGGTACAGTAATGAGTCTTCCAATATATCCGTCGGAGTCTGTAACAATTCAAGAAGCGGACGGGATACCCCTAAGCCTACCGCCATAAGAATAACCCCTATCGCCACGCTCGATATTAAGGCGGTGTACGCAGCCGTCCTTGCCGAAGCGTAATCCTTTACGCCGAAATACCTTGCCGTAACCACCGACGCTCCTATATTGCTACCGAAAGCGAACGCTATGTAAATAAGGGTGATTTCGTACGAGTTGCCGACGGCGGCGAGAGCGTCCGTGCCTATAAAAAATCCCGCGACGAAGCTGTCGGCTACGTTATATAACTGTTGAAAAATTATGCTCCCGAACAGGGGCAAAGTGTATAATATAAGAATTTTTGCGGGGTTCCCCACGGTTAAGTCTTTGTTCATATCATCCTTCTTTTACGGGAACATTTTATCACTATAAATCGCCGTTGTAAAAGGATTTTCACGGGTAAAACCGTAGGTTTTTCGAAAAAAGGAGCGGCACAGGTGCGTTGATTTTTCGCAAAACGGAGCGTAGGAATTCTATAAGGCTCCCGAAAAGCGCTTTGGCTTTTCGGGAAAAAGGAGCAAACCGAAAATAGTCGGCTATGCAACGCCTTGCATAGCCGATAATGACAGGTATTGCGACGGTGTACGGTAGACGACGCTTTCGTGAAAGCAGTAAAAAACTCTGATATATATCCGCTTTTTTGTAGTTGTTTTGCCATATACCGCTTGTGTAAAATTACTTTCTCCCGTTTTTTACTGCGTAAAGCAATGTGCATGGGACACTCCGCGAAAAAAGCTATATTGACATAAGGTGTAAATTATAATATACTTTTAACTGATACAAAATATTAAATATATCGGGAGGAACGAATGGGTAAACAACTTTCCTTAGGCGACAAGCCGGAAAAACGCTTTTTCGGTTGCAACGCCAACATGTGGATTTACGCTCTCGGCGTAATGGGCATTAACTTTGGAATAGGTCTTGTGAACAGCTATCAGGCGGAGTTCTTTAATAAAATAATGAACGCCAACCTTATAGCTATCGCGGTAATAATCCTTATAGCTAAATTCATAAGCGTAATAGCCGACTTTATTATCGGCAACCTTATCGACAGAGCGAGATTCAAGTCGGGCAAAATGCGTCCGTGGATACTTATTTCCGCGTTCCCGCTCGCCGTGTTTACGATGTTCTCGTTCGTATTCATACCGTTTAGTAACGAGATAGGAAAATACGCTTACATAACTTTCGTGCTTATTTTATGGAACGTAAGCATGACTCTTGCCGACATTCCTTCGCAGGGTATGCTTTCGCTCGTATCGAAAAACCCCGAAGACACGAATAACGCCGCCGGGATCGCGAACATGCTCAAAAGCGCTGCTCTCGCAATGCCCGGACTCTTCATTACGGTAATGTGTATGATAGTCGGAGTGGAAAAAGCCGACAAAACCGTTTATTTGATAACCGCCGCCGTAATAAGTATTCTCGGACTTATATTCCAGCTTTTTATGTACTTCAAGTGCAAAGAACAGGTAGTAAGCAACACTTCCGCAGGGATGAGCTTCAAGGAAATGTTCAAGGAATTAAGGCATAACAAACAGATTATGATAGTTTTCCTTACCTATATGCTCGGTTTCGGCAGAAACATAGGTTTGGGAATAGCGGTTCAGGCGACCTGCATACTTTTAAGAGACGGACTCGATTTAAGTTTTCTCGGAATGGGAATCCTTTACGGCGACGCTTGCAGCTGGGCGATAGGCGTGACGAGCGCGATAGCGAGTACTGTTACTATCGTCCTTAACCCCGTAATAAACAAAAAACTCGGAGAAAAACGCTACTTCATTTTCGCCGGACTGTACGGCTTCGTTATTAGCCTTATATCTTTTCTTCTTTACACCTTCGGCGGCTCGCCGTTCAGAAGTTTCTGGGCGATATGGATATATCAGTTTATATTCTCCTTCGCGTTCGGACCTAACGGCTATCTCCCCATGGTAATGACCGCCGATATAGTAGACTATCAGGAATGGAAAACCGGCAAAAGAACCGAAGGAACGCAGTTCGCTATCCTTTCTATGTCGAATAAGTTAAGTAACGCCCTTTCGGTATCTCTCGGCATACTCTTTATAGGAGCTATCGGATACAGCAGCAGCGACTACGCCGCCGCCGTAGACGCGGGCAGAATTCACGAATACGTCACCGACGCAATGCAGGTCAAAGCGTGGGCTATCTACTTCCTGCTCCCCGGTCTTTGCATGCTCGCAAGCTCCCTTGTAATGTTCTTCTATAAGATAGACGAAAAGACGAAAAAGCTAATGAGAGCCGAACTTGCCGAACGCCGTCAGCAAGCCGAACTAGCCACCGCAGAACCCGCCGTCGAAACCGAACTTGCCGCGGAAACCGCCGCAGACCGAACCGACGACGATAACGAATAATTTATTTTATTCTCCGACCACTCAAAAGCAAGGCAAACACGCCTTGCTTTTTTGTTGCGAATTTCCGCCACGGGTGGAGTTAATTGCCCTTGCGGG
>DJPE01000030.1:14040-14459 GCA_002439705.1 Christensenella sp. UBA6420 | reverse complement strand
AACAACGAGGGGATTCAAGGAGCCGGAAATGAAGCTGATTGCAGGCTGGATAAGCGATATTATCAATGACTTTGACGGAAGCAAGGAAAGAGTCCTCGGCGAGGTTCAGGAGCTTTGCAAGAACTATCCGCTTTATAATAACTGATAATTAAAACTGTCGCTTTTTGCGGCAGTTTTTTTGACAGAAAAAAGCATTTTCCGCACTTTTATTTTATAACAAGCTGTGATATAATATTTTTATATGTGTTTATATAAAAGATAACCGCAAAAGGAGGTTTTGCGATGGATCATTTTGAATTGGTTTCCCCGTTCGAGCCGATGGGCGATCAGCCGCAGGCGATCGAAAAACTTGTCGACGGATTCAGAAGCGGACTACGGGAGCAGGTGCTTCTCGGCGTAACGGGCAGCGGAAAAACGTT
>DJPE01000030.1:5335-13992 GCA_002439705.1 Christensenella sp. UBA6420 | reverse complement strand
CCGCCCCGCCTTGGTAGTCGCGCACAACAAGACTCTCGCCGCGCAGTTATGTAACGAATTCAGAGAGCTTTTCCCCAACAACAGAGTGGAATATTTCGTATCTTACTACGACTATTACCAGCCGGANNTGGCTCACAACAAGACGCTGGCGGCTCAGCTCTGTTCGGAGTTTAAAGAATTTTTTCCGAACAATGCGGTTGAATATTTTGTCAGCTACTACGACTATTATCAGCCCGAGGCTTACATTCCCACGACCGATACCTATATCGAAAAGGATATGAGTATGAACGACGAAATAGACAAACTGCGTCACTCGGCTACCGCTTCTCTCGGAGAACGCCGCGACGTCATAGTAGTGGCTTCGGTATCCTGTATATATGGTTTAGGTGCACCGGAAACGTATTTTAAGCAAATGATTTCTTTAAGGCCGAACGCTATCGCAGACAGGGATGAATTGGTCGACAAGCTTATAGCCTTGCAGTATAAAAGAAGCGACATCGACTTCGTGAGAAGTACGTTCAGAGTCAGGGGAGATATTCTCGAAGTCTTTCCGAGTAATTACAGCAATATAGCGATAAGGATAGAATTTTTCGGCGACGAAATAGACGGACTTTACGAAATAGACGTGACCACGGGGAAAGTTATTTCCACGTTGGAACACGCCGCGATATTCCCCGCGAGCCACTACGTAGTCGGCGACGAAGACGTGGAGACCACGCTCGGAAGGATCCTTTCCGATATGAAAGAAGAGTGCGCGGAATTTAAGGAAAAGAACAAACTTATAGAAGAACAGCGTCTACGCGAAAGAGTGTGCTACGACGTGGAGATGATCAGAGAAATAGGGTATTGTTCGGGAATAGAAAACTATTCCCGCTACTTCGACGGAAGACAACCGGGCGAGCCGCCCTTTACCCTTATGGACTACTTCCCGAAAGACTTTATTATGTTTATTGACGAGTCGCACATTACTTTGCCGCAGCTAAGGGGTATGTACGCGGGCGACAGGTCGAGAAAGGATAGCTTAGTTAATTACGGTTTCCGTCTGAAAGCCGCCTACGACAACCGACCGCTTAGTTTCGACGAGTTTTCGCAAAGATACTCGCAGCTTATATGCGTGAGCGCGACGCCGGGCGAATACGAACTTAAAGAACAAGGTCAGATAGTGGAACAGCTGTTAAGACCTACCGGACTCGTCGACCCGCCGATAGAAATAAGAAAGACCGAAGGGCAGATAGACGACCTTATAGGAGAGATAAACGGCGTCATAGAAAAGCACGGCAGAGTATTAGTCACCACCCTTACTAAAAAAATGGCGGAGAGCCTTACTCTCTACCTTGTCGAAAACGGCATTAAGGCTACCTATATGCACAGCGATATAGACACGCTCGAAAGGATAGAAATAATAAACGCTTTGCGTCGGGGAGAAAACGACGTTATCGTCGGCATAAACCTTTTACGTGAAGGTCTGGATATTCCCGAAGTTATGCTCGTGGCTATTCTCGACGCCGACAAGGAAGGATTTTTGCGTAGCAGAAGTTCTCTTATTCAGACGGTGGGCAGAGCCGCCCGTAACGCCGAAGCGAGAGTTATTATGTACGCCGACACGATGACCGATAGTATGAAAAGCGCGATTGACGAAACCGAACGCCGCCGGGCATATCAGATTGCGTACAACAAGGAACACGGAATTACTCCGAAAACCATCGTTAAGGAAATCAAGAACAGCATCTTAATTACTAAGAAAGACGGCGGTAAGAAGACTTTGGACAGAAAAGACGCCGTTAAGGAAATAGAACGCCTTACGGGACTTATGAGAGTGGCAAGCTCGCAATTGGACTTTGAAAGTTGCATTAAGTTAAGGGACGAAATAGCCGAATTAAAACAGCTTATAAGGAAACAATAACGTAAGAAAAAGGAAACGGCAGGGAAAATGAACGACAACATAGTTATTCGCGGAGCGCGCGAAAACAACTTAAAAAATATAGACTTAACCATACCGAGAGATAAACTCGTCGTGTTCACGGGGCTGAGCGGTAGCGGCAAATCGAGCCTTGCGTTCGACACCATTTTCGCCGAAGGGCAAAGAAGATATATAGAAAGCCTTTCCAGCTACGCAAGACAGTTTTTAGGGCAGATGGACAAACCCGACGTGGAGAGTATCGAAGGACTGAGCCCGGCTATAAGTATCGACCAGAAGACCACTTCGCAGAACCCCCGTTCCACCGTGGGTACGGTCACCGAAATTTACGACTATCTAAGACTACTGTTCGCGAGAGTGGGCACGCCGCATTGTCCTAAATGCGGAAGAGAAATCTCCGCAATAACCGTCGACCAGATAGTGGACAGAATAAAGACTATGCCCGAAGGGACAAAATTTATCGTGCTTGCGCCCATAGTAAGGGACAGAAAAGGCGAATACGTCAAGCAACTCGATTCTCTCCGCAGAAGCGGTTACGCAAGGGTTAAGATAGACGGCAATATCTATTCTCTCGACGAAGAAATATCGCTCGACAAGAACGTAAGACACAATATAAGCGTCGTTATTGACAGGCTCGTAATGAAAGACGGAATAAACCGCCGCCTTACCGACAGTATAGAAACGGCGTTGAAATTAGCCGAAGGTCTTGTAGTCGTGGAAAGTAACGGTAAAGAAGAACTCTTTTCGACAAACTATGCCTGCCCCGACTGCGGAATAACGTTGGGGGAAATCACTCCGAGAATGTTCTCTTTCAACGCGCCCTACGGAGCATGCGAAGCCTGTTCGGGTTTGGGATTCAAAAGCGAACTCGACGTAAACAAACTTATTCCCGACCGCACGAAGTCTATTAACGAAGGAGCTATACGCTGCACCGGTTGGACTCTCGACATGGGCGGAATGAGTATGATGCAGTTCAGAGCTTTGTCGAAGAAGTATAAATTTTCGCTCGACACGCCTTACTGCGATTTGCCGGAGAATATTCAGCACATGCTTCTGTACGGAACGAACGGCGAAAAGATATCGGTATCCGCACAGACTTCGTCTTTCAATATGGAGTTCAACACCCGCTACGAAGGGGTGTTCAACAATCTTTCGAGAAGATATAAAGAAACGCAGTCCGAAGGAGTCAGAGCGGAAATAGAAAAACTGATGACCGAAAGGGAATGTGAAGTCTGCCACGGAAAAAGACTGAAAAAAGAAGTCCTGTCAATAACCGTCGGCGGCAAAAATATCTGCGACGTGACCGAAATGCCCGTGTCGAAACTACCCGCATTTTTCGACGGACTCGTCCTTACCGAAAAACAAAAGATAATCGCCGCGCCCATACTTAAAGAACTTAACGAGAGAGTAAAGTTTCTTAACGACGTAGGTCTGAATTACCTTACGTTAAGTCGTCCGAGTTCGACTTTAAGCGGCGGCGAATCGCAAAGAATAAGGCTTGCCACGCAGATAGGAAGCGGACTTACGGGGGTATTGTATATTCTCGACGAGCCGAGTATAGGCTTGCACCAAAGAGATAACGAAAAACTTATCGCTACCTTAAAGCACCTTCGCGACTTAGGTAATACCCTTATAGTGGTCGAACACGACGAAGACACGATGCGTGCCGCCGACTATATAGTGGACATCGGACCGGGCGCTGGAATTAACGGGGGAGAACTCGTCGTAGCGGGTTCTTTACAGGACGTAATGAATTGTCCCCGCTCGATTACCGGCGACTTCCTGAGCGGAAGAAGGAAGATTAAGGTTCCCGAAAAGAGAAGAGAAGGTACCGGAAATTACCTTACCGTAAAAGGGGCAAGGCAGAACAACCTTAAAAATATCGACGCGAAATTCAAGATAGGCGCGCTTAACGTAGTCACGGGCGTAAGCGGAAGCGGCAAGTCGAGTTTAATTAACGGCATTATGTATCCGTACCTTGCCAACAAATTCAACCGTTCCACTTTGGCTGTCGGAGACTGCGACGGAATAGACGGAGCGGAGTATCTCGATAAAGTAATCGCAATAGACCAAAGCCCCATAGGGCGTACGCCGAGAAGTAACCCCGCCACTTACACCAACGTGTTTACTTATATAAGAGAGCTGTTCGCGAAGACCCCCGACGCAAAGGCGAGAGGGTATAACGCAGGGAGATTTTCCTTCAACGTCAAAGGCGGTCGTTGCGAAAGTTGCGGCGGCGACGGAATTATTAGAATAGAAATGCACTTTCTGCCCGACGTGTACGTACCCTGCGACGTCTGCCACGGAAAAAGGTATAACAGAGAAACGTTGGAAGTTAAGTATAAGGGAAAATCAATTTTCGATATTCTCGATATGACGGTAGACGAAAGCTGCGACTTTTTCGAGAACATTCCGAGAATTTACAACAAGGTAAAGACCCTGAAAGACGTCGGTCTCGGCTATATAAAGTTGGGGCAGCCCGCCACGACTTTCAGCGGCGGCGAAGCGCAAAGAATAAAATTAGCCACCGAATTATCCAAACGCAGCACGGGAAAAACTCTGTACATTCTCGACGAACCTACTACGGGCTTACATGTAGCCGACGTGGAAAAACTCATAAAAATTCTTAACGCGCTCGTGGACGCAGGCAATACGGTGGTGGTAATAGAACATAATCTCGACGTAATAAGGGTAGCCGACCACATCGTAGACCTTGGACCCGAAGGGGGCGACGGCGGCGGTACGGTAGTGGCTACGGGCACTCCCGAAGAAATTAAAAATAACCCCGCAAGCTACACGGGCAGATATATCTGATCGTATTTGAGAATAGTATAAACGCAAAAAGAACTCGCCGAAAAGCGAGTTTTTTCATTTGTGCGATTAAAATTTCAGATAAACGGTCGTAAATTTGTAACTTATCGCAAGCCGAGTAAGTCTTCCACAGACACTTCGTAAATCTTCGCGAGTGCGATAAGGTTCTCGTACTCGGGGCGGGAAATATCGTTTTCCCAGTCGCTTACGTTGGACTGCGAAAGGTTTAACTGAGCCGCGACCTGTTTTTGCGTCAGTCCGCAATTTTTTCTTATTTCTTTGAATATGTGACCGAATTTCATTTTACCGTAATACATTTATATTCTTTGGCATTTTGACCACTTTTATTTTAGGAAATAATAGCGATGTATTGACAAAATATGTGCAGTACCGATATAATTGTCATATCATAAACCAACAAAGGAGGGTTAAATGAAAAGATTTTTCAAATGGACTTTGTTCATCGTCTTAATCTTTGCGCTCGCCGCTACGGCGTTTGCGTGTAAGCCTAAGACAGACGAATCGGAAACGCCGCACACACATACGTTCGGCGAATGGACGATCGTTCAAGATTCTACCTGCGCCGTTACCGGCACGAAGAAGAGAGTTTGTTCCGTCTGCGGCGCAGAAGAAACGGATACCATTGCGCTGAAACCGCACTCTTTCGGCGAATGGACGACTGTCACCGCCCCGGCTTGCGTAACCGACGGCGAGCAGAAGAGAGTTTGTTCCGTCTGCGGACTGGAAGAAAAAGAACCTATCCCCGCAGTGGGACACGTATATCCGGGATGGCTTTGGGACGAGAACGGACATTGGCGTATATGTTCCGTCTGTAAAGAAAGACACGATGACGGCACGCATACTTACGTCGACGGAGCTTGTTCCGTTTGCGGCTATCTCGAACCGGTACCGTATACCGAAGGGATAGAGCTGGAACTCGCCGAAGACGGTAAGTCTTATATCGTGAGCGCGTACACGGGAGAGAGTACGGAAATCGTAATTCCGTCCGCGTATAAAGGTTTGCCCGTCACTGCGATCGCAAAAAACACGTTCTACGGCAAGCCCATTACTTCCGCAGTCGTACCCGGCAGCGTGAAAGAACTTACTCAGGCGTTTTATTATTGCCCGGAACTTACTTCGATTACTCTCGGAGAAGGAATAACCGAATTAGGAGCGTACGCCGTTTCGTACTGTACCAAACTTACTACCGTAACTTTACCGTCTACGGTAAAAACGATAAGCAATTACGCTTTTTACAACGATACCGCTTTGGTAAGCGTAACTCTGAACGAAGGTTTGGAATATATAAGCGAAGGCGCGTTCTATAAATGTACGGCATTGGAATCTGTCGCGTTCCCCGACAGCGTAAAAGAAATAGGAACGTCCGCATTCTATCAATGTTCGGGACTTACGAAAGTAACGTTCGGCGCGGGCTTACGCACGATTGGCGTCAACGCTTTCCGCGAATGTTCTAATCTGACGACGGTAAAAATATTGTCGACCGTTTTGGAAACCGTCGGCAACAACGCTTTCTATGCATGCGCGAAGTTGGAATCGGTCACTCTTCCCGACAGTGTGAAGACCATCGGTTCTTACGCTTTTGCGTCGAACACGGCTATGACCCGTTTCGATATGGGCGACGGCGTTGAAAAAATAGGAATGTGCGCTTTCCGGAACTGCACTAATCTTGCTACGATAGTAGCTTCCGACAGTATAAAAATTATAGACAGATACAGCGCGTCTTCGTCTAAACCCGCCGTATATGCGTTCGACGGTACCGCCTGGTACGATAATCAAGCCGACGGTTTAGTGTACGTAGGAAAAACTCTGTACAGAGTGAAAGGTACTTTGTCCGATACCGCAGTAGTGGTTAAAAGCGGAACTATAAGCATAGCGGAAGCCGTGTTCAGAGAAACCGAAATTACTTCCGTAAGTCTTCCCGACACGTTGATTTATATAGGAAAAGACGCTTTTTACCGTTGCGCGTCTTTGACTTCGGTCAATATCCCTTCGAGCGTAAGCGAAATAGGAGCTGCGGCTTTCAGCGGTTGTTCCGTCCTTACGAGCGTTTCTCTCAACGCCGAAATAATAGGCGCAAGCGCGTTTTCGAGTTGCGATAAATTGACTACCGTTAATTTAGGGCACAGACTTAAAGAAATCGGCGACAATGCCTTTAAGTACACCCCCGTGGCCGAAATATCTTTACCTACGGGCGTGGAGAGTATCGGTTCGGAAGCGTTCAGTTACAGCAACATAACCGGCTCATTGTCCATACCTGGAACGGTAGCTGCGATAGGAAAAAGTGCGTTTAACAACAATCCTTTAATGACGAGTTTAACCGTAGGAGAAGGGGTTGAAAGCATCGCTTCGGAAGCCTTCAATAAATGTACCGCTCTTGAAAATATCAGCTTGCCGACGAGTATAGTAAGCATGGGCGAAAACGTGTTCAAAGGCACCGCCTGGCTCGCCGCTCAGACCGACGTCGCCCCGATTTATATAGGTTCCGTATTGTACAGCTACAAGTCTTCTACCGATAAAGGAACGGAACTCAGAATAAAAGACGGCACGAAAGTTATTGCGAAAGGTGCTTTCACCATATCGGGATACGCTTCTTTCAGCTCTTTGTACATTCCCGCAAGCGTGGTTCGTATCGAAGAAGGAGCTTTCCGTTATCGTTCGCTTCTGACGCAAATCACCGTTGACCCGAACAATACCGTCTATTATTCCGTAAACAACTGCGTAATAGAAAAGGCTACCAAAACTCTCGTTTTGGGTTGCAGAACGAGCGTTATTCCTAACGACGGAACCGTCACGAAAATAGGCAAATACGCCTTTGACGGAACGGGCCCCGACAAGATGGTTTTACCCGACAGCGTGGAAATTATCGACGAATACGCGTTCAGAGAAAGCCTTGTCAAGAACTTCGTTTCCGGCAGCGGATTAAGGACCATCGAAAGTAACGCCTTTATCGAAAGCAAGCTCGTTTCGTTAAAGCTCGTCGAAGGCGTCGAAAACTTCGGTAGCTACGCGTTCAACGATTGCAGACAGCTCGTCACCGTAGAAATCCCGTCTACCGCAAAGAGCAAATATTCGGGAATATTCAAAGGCTGTATCAACCTTTTCCACATAAGAAACCTTAGCGAACGTAAAGAAACTTCTCCCGCTTCTCAATACGGCGAAGTCCTTACTACCGCAGACGCGGAATTTACGAATACCCTTACCGTTACCGACGACGGAATTTATATCCTTACCGTCGGAGATAAAAAGTATTTCGTCGGTTACGACGGCGGAAAGTCGGAAGTAGATTTGACTTCTTACGGAATTTACGGCGTGTATACCTACTGCCTGTACGGAAGAAGCGACGTTACGACCATAAAACTTCCTTCCACCGTGAAAGAAATCGGTCTTTACGCTTTCGCAAAGATAGGAAGCGATAAGGTAGTTTATTACAACGGCACGCAGGCTCAATGGGCGGAAGTTACGTTAGGTAACAGATGGAACTTCGATTCGAATCTCCATAAGTGTACGATACGTTGTACCGACGGCGACATAGAAGAAACCGTATAAAGTTATCGTAACACTGCTTTTTTTCAGACAAGCCCCGATATTTCGTCGGGGTTTGTTTTCGTAAAGCGGCACGGTTAATTGACTTTTAATCGTCGTTATTATAGAATATAATCGAATTTAACAGAATACACGGAGGAAAACTTTGTATAAATTTGATTTAACCACCACCGAACACGCTTTTTACGATATAACGGAACAGGTAAAACAGGCTATATCGGAAAGTAAAGTAAGGGAAGGAATATGTCTTGTATATTGTCCGCATACCACCGCCGCAATTACCATTAACGAAAACGCCGACGAGTACGTAGCGAAAGACGTTATGTTCGCGGCGAAAAAAATCTTTCCGAGATTTCCCGAATTC
>DJPE01000030.1:1568-5293 GCA_002439705.1 Christensenella sp. UBA6420 | reverse complement strand
GCGACGGACACGTCAAGAGCAGTATATTCGGCGCGAGCGAAACGCTTATAATAACCGACGGCAAGCCGCTTCTCGGGCGCTGGCAAAACGTATATTTTGCAGAGTTCGACCCGCCCAGACAGCGCAACTTCTACGTTAAAATAATCGAGGGGTAGTATTATGAAAGATTACAGAATGGAAAAATTGGCTGACGTCCTCGTCAACTTTTCTTGCAGAGTTCAGAAAGGCGAAAAGGTCCTTATCGAAGCGTACGACGTACCTGACGAAATGGTGACGGAACTCGTCAAAAAAGTTTACGCCGCGGGCGGTTACCCGTTCGTGGAAATTTTCAGCAACAGAGTCAGACGCGAAATTCTCAAAGGTATGAGTGAAGAATTGGCCGACGATATGGCTAAGTTTGCCGGGGCGAGAATGGACGCTATGGACGCGTATATAGGAATACGGGGCGGCAACAACAGTCTCGAACTTTCCGACGTGCCCGACGACAAGATGAAAATTTTTGATATAAGATATTCCACTCCCGTACACAGCGACAAACGCGTCAACCACACTAAGTGGGTTATTCTCCGTTGGCCGACGGAAGGAATGAGCCAGCTTGCGAAAATGAGTACCGAAGGCTTTGAAGATTTCTATTTCGACGTATGCACTTTGGACTATAACAAGATGGACAAGGCTATGGACAGCCTTAAAGCTCTCATGGACAGAACCGATAAGGTAAGACTTATCGCGAAAGACACCGACCTTAGTTTCAGCATAAAGAACATAGGCTCGGTAAAATGCAGCGGACAATGCAATATCCCCGACGGAGAAGTCTATTCCGCGCCCGTAAAGGACAGCGTAAACGGCTATATCCACTACAACGCTCCGTCGATAGAAAACGGGTTCGAGTTCAAGGACGTAAGACTTACCTTTAAGGACGGCAAGATTATAGAAGCCACCGCCAACGATTCCGCCGCCTGCAACGCTATTTTCGATACCGACGAAGGAGCGAGATACGTAGGGGAATTCGCAATCGGCGTCAATCCGTACGTTACCAAGCCTATGGGAGATATCCTTTTCGACGAGAAGATAGCGGGTTCCATACACTTCACTCCCGGTTGTTGCTACGAAGACTGCAGCAACGGCAATCTGAGCGCGGTTCATTGGGATTTGGTTCTTATCATGACTCCCGAATACGGCGGTGGCGAAATTTACTTCGACGACGTGCTTATAAGAAAGGACGGACGTTTCGTCCTGCCCGAACTCGAATGTCTTAACCCGGAAAATCTCAAATAAAAAAGGAATATCGTTATGGCAAAAGTAAACAAAGCGGACAGAGTCAAAAAACCGTCGTTTTTCCTGTATTGGTTGCCGGCGGTGCTTACGAGACCCGTCTTCAAAGCAAAATGGAACCACGAAATAAAACGCGATAAGAATATCAAAAAACTCGTCGGACCGATAGTCGCTATCGGCAATCATTCCAGTACGATAGACGTCGTAATGTCCATTCACGCGCTTATGCCGAAACGCTTTAATATAGTCACGGGTAAAGACCTTTTTACCTGGAAACAGCTAAAACCTTTTATAAAATCTTTCGGGTGCATACCTAAAAGTCAATGTTCTCTCGACCTTGCGTCAATGAGAACCATGAAAAACGCCGTTGACCAGGGGCGTAATCTTCTCATCTATCCCGAAGGGAAGACCAGCCTTGACGGAACGGAATTAAAGTATCTGCCCGTCACGATAGGTAAATTCCTTAAATTTCTGGACAGCAACGTGGTAATGGTTCACACCAACGGAGCTTACCTTACCCGTCCGAGATATTGCAAAGGTTTCAAAAAAGGCAAATGCTTTACCGAAACCTACGTTTTGCTCACAAGAGAAGAACTTAAATCGCTCAAACCGAAAGAAGTCTACGAAAAAGTCAAACAAGCCCTTAAATTCAACGACAACCTTTGGCAAAGAGAAAATCATATCCGTTTCGTTTCCGAAAACCCCGCGCAGAACCTCAACTACGCGTTGTATAAATGTCCCGCTTGCGGAGCGGAGTACGAAACGACGAGCGACGGCAAAAAACTTCACTGTCACGCCTGCGGCAATACCGTGGAATATAACGAGTACGGAGAGTTTATCCCCGACGAAGGCAGCAAGGCTTTCGACAGAATAGACATTTGGTACGACTATCAGAGACTCGCCGTAAGGGAAGAACTGAAAAAAGGCGATTACCGTTTCGAAAAGGAAGTTACCGTTCAGGTCGAAGACCACGAAAAAAGCGAGTTCGTCGAAAGGGGAGCAGGAAAGTTCTTCTTCGACTGCGAGAACGTGGGCTTTACGGGAAAAATCGACGGAAAGGAAACCACCCTTACGCAAAGCCTTAACGGGATGAACAATATCGTCACGAAAAACGGCGAAGGAGTGGACCTTACGTTCGACGACACAATATACAGATTTATGTTCTCCGAGCATAAATGGTCGACGAAATTAGGTCTTCTCGTCGAAGAAAATTTTGCGCTAAAAAACGGATTTGTTGATTAAAAACTCTTGCCAAAGCCGTTTTTAAGTGATATACTATGTACCGTTAGTCAGAGGACCGATATAAATCGGTCGAAAAACTGCTGGAGTATGGTGTAATGGCAGCACAGAGGCCTCTGACTCCTCTGGCGTAAGTTCGATTCTTACTACTCCTGCCAAAGATAAAGCAAGTCTTATAAGGCTTGCTTTTCTTTTTGCCGTCGGTCTTAAAATAATCGTTTTTCGTCGATAATAGCAACGCCGCAAATAACAAAAAATTATTACTTACGTAATAACTGTTGCGTTTTTTTCAAAAAGTGGTATCATTACAAGCGTAAAAGAGAAATATAAGGAACAGTGAAAAAAGGAGATATATATGGTAAAAGTTGACGTCATTTCAGGATTTTTGGGCGCGGGTAAAACCACCCTTATAAAAAAACTTTTCTCCGCGAGAATGGGAAAAGAAAGAATAGCTCTTATCGAAAACGAATTCGGAGAAATAGGTATCGACGGGTCTTTTCTTAAAGAATCCGGCGTAAAAATAAAAGAAATTAACTCGGGCTGTATATGTTGTTCTCTCGTAGGGAACTTTGAAAAATCCCTTAAAGAAATGATAGACACCTACAAACCCGACCGCATTATTATCGAACCGTCTGGCGTAGGCAAACTTTCCGACATAGTCGCGGCTATTACGAAAACCGGACTCGATTTGAAGATAAACATTCTCTGCACGGTAGTAGACGGCGGAAAATGTAAAATGTATCTCAAAAACTTCGGCGAATTCTATATCGACCAGGTGAGCGAAGCCAACGTAATCGTAGTGTCCAAGACCGATAAACTTTCCGAAGAAAAAACGGCGGCTGCGGTAGAACTTTTGAAGCAGTACAACGATAAAGCTACCTTTATTACCACTCCGCTCGAACTTCTCGACGGCGAAACCTTGCTTAAAAATCTCGAAGGCAACGCTTCTTTGATAGACGAACTTATCGAAGAACTCAACCGTAAACACGCCGAGCATCACCACCACCATCACCACCACGACGGCGAAGAGTGCGACGACCCCGAGTGCGAATGTCACCATCACGACGAAGACGATGACGACGAAGACGAACACGAGCATCACCATCACCACCACGACGACGATGACGAGTGCGACGACCCCGAGTGCGAATGTCACCACCACCACGACGATGACGACGACGAAGACGAACACGAACATCACCATCACCACCACG
>DJPE01000030.1:0-1527 GCA_002439705.1 Christensenella sp. UBA6420 | reverse complement strand
AAGACGAATGTGACGACCCCGAATGTGAATGTCATCATCACCACGGACACCACGCCGACGAAGTGTTTGCAAGTTGGGGAACGGAAACGCCCGTTTCTTACACCAAAGCAGAACTCGACGGCATACTCAAAGCCCTTTGCGGTTCTTCTTACGGCATGATTCTGAGAGCGAAAGGTATCGTTAAGGGAGCAGACTTCGACGGTTGGTATCATTTCGATTTAGTTGCGGGCGAATACGAAATAAGAGAAGGCGCGGCGGACGTAATAGGCAAGCTGTGCGTAATAGGTAGCGGAATAGACAAAGAAGCTATCGAAAAATTATTTTTGAAGAGGTAGTAAATGGGTACGGGAATACCTGCTGTAATAATAAGGGGAATACTCGAAGGGGGCAAGACCACCTTTATAATCGACTCTATAAGAAACGGCGACTTCGGCGACCTGGGCAGAATTTTCATTCTGGCACAGGAAGACGGCGAAGAAGAATACGATAACGCAGAGTTAAAAAAATTCAACGCCGCCGCCGAAATAGTGGAAAAAGAAGAGTGGAACAGTGACAATATCTATTCGATAATAAGAAAGTATAAGCCGCAATTCGTTTTCGTGGAGTATAACGAAATGTGGAAAGGCGAGAACGAAGACGATACCTTTATGCCCGACTACTTCGATATTCAGCAGACGATAGCAATAATAGACGGTACGACTTTCACTACTTACCTTAACAATATGCGTCAGAAATTCGTCGATATGATTAAGGCGAGCGAACTCGTAATAATAAACCGTTGCGAAGCCACCCCCGCTACTTCGCAAATGAAGAATAACGTAAAACTAATCAATTCTTCCGCCGCGGTAATAGCTCTGGACGAAGACAACAACGAACTCCGCCTTGTCAGCGACCTGCCGTACGACGTAAGCGGACCTATTATCGCAGTAAAACCCGCCGATTTCGGCGCGTTCTACGTAGATACTTTCGACAGTAAAGACCGTTACGACGGAAAAATTCTCGACACCGTCTGCCAGGTAGCCATATCGCGCGGCTTCCCGCCCAACACTTTCGTAGCGGGAAGACAGGCTATGACTTGCTGTGCCGCCGATATACAGTTTTTAGGACATCTCTGCGCATACGAAAACAACTTCAAAGTAAAAAACAAAAGCTGGATACACCTTACCGCAAGAATACACTATATAGAAGTCCCCGGTATCCCCGAAGAACAAATAATATTCGAAGCGATAAACATAGAACAGGTAGCTCCGCTGCCCGAAGACGAACAAGTAATAAGTCTGATGTAGGAACCCGACCAAGCGTTACACGGAATTTTTCCGCAGTCGTTAGACTTTGTGCGGTAAAAATTTTATCCGTGTAAGTCGGACGGGTGCCAGTCCGCCTTGCTTTTCCTTTTCATTAGAGTTTATTTAAGTATTTTCTTTGTTGAGAAAGCGTAACTTTGTTTAATTCTGATAAGGGGGAACATTATGAGGAAAGGGGTTTATTAAGGGGGCTTGGAGCGATGCCCCCTTAATTATAAATTTA
>DJPE01000029.1:11823-17392 GCA_002439705.1 Christensenella sp. UBA6420 | reverse complement strand
ACAAGAAAAGTTTTCTGCCCGTTTCCGAATCTAAAAGAAACACGTCTTCGCCTATAACTATATACGGTACGTCCGCCGCGTACGCAAAATCGGCGGCGACTGTGTTAAACGCCGAAAAAACCGCCGTAAAAACGATAAATATAATCGTCACGCTAATAATAATCTTTCGATACTCCCGTAAAAAACCTTTCATAACGCCGATTATAACGCCTTATTTTAATACTTTTTTGGCAAAAATTGTCGAAAAACGGTCGCTTAATACGATTTCGTCGCAAAGTTTCGTTCACGATAAAAATCAAACGGAACGCTACGCGAATTAAATTACGGAAGAATACCTTTTCGCTCTCGATATAAGAGCTACGCAAAGTTTGTCGGAAAACTCGCACTTCGCCATAACGTCGTCGTTTCTTAGAAGTAAATTGAGTTTCGATTTTAATTTTTCTAACTTTTCGGGATTTTTAACGTTGATAAAATCGACGGCTATTATTCCGCCTATATTCCGCAAGCGTATCTGACGGCAGACTTCTTCCGCCGCTATTATATCGGACGCGTACGCAAAAGAATCTTCGTCGGCGTACTTTGCTACGTTAAGGTGAGAATTTATATCTATTACCGTCATCGCTTCGGTCTTGTCGATTACGAGTTCTATCCCGTCCACGACCACGCGTCTATCCGACAGCGATTTTATATCTTCTCTTATCTCGTCGAAAGAATAAACGATTTCTTTTTCTGCCGACATATTTTCGGCTATTTCCTTTGCGTCGGTTTTTTGCAATAATTCGATATTATACAGATTATTCGCTTCTTCGATTTTTTTAAGTTTTTCCCGTAAAACGGCAATTTCCGTAAGAGCGGAATTTATCGCTTTTTCGTCAAAAGCGGTACGAAAAATAACGCCGCTTTTTACCGCGGAAACAAGAGTTTTTTTCAATTCTTCCGACAGCTTGTTTTTTCGTGAAAATCTCACTTCCTCGCCGTTCGTCACCACGACGAATTTTCCTTGCAGAGATAGTTTTTCGGTAAGAAGACACCCTTTGTTTCCTACTTCGTCTCTCGCCACCTGTACCGTCACGAAGTCGCCTGGCTTCTTTTTTACGTCGGACAAAAACCCGTTAAGTTTCCGCCCTATATCGACAAAACTTCCCGCCGAAGTGACCCTTTCCACCTTGCCGCGATAAATCCGTCCGACCTGCTCGTCGTCGGATATGTTAAGGTATCTTATAAGCCTGTTTTTTTCGTCGGTTTCGGCGTAGTTCACGCCGCCGTCTACTCTTTCGATATATACTTTTCCGTGCATTTTCCCAAAAGATAATCTTCCGCTGACAGCATATTCCCGTCAGCCTGTCTTATTAACTGCTTCGTTCTCACGACGTCGGTCACCGAAAACGCCGTTCCGAAATCGTCGTTGAACTGTTCTATGAGTAAATCTATTCTTAAATTGACGTTCCCGAAAGCGAGAGTGGCGTCGAAGCCGTCTTCGTCGGCTTTAAGACAGTAGATTAAAGAACTTACTTCTTTCTTATCCGCGCCGCCTTTCTTTCTTAACGTAATTTCGTATTCCTTGCCGAACACGGCGTTGATTTTTTCTGCCTGCTCTGCGTTTAGTTTTTCTTGCACCCGATATGAAGACGCGTTAATCGTTCCGCCGAGCGACGGATTAAGCTCGGTGACGTACGCTCCGAGCGGACGAATATACGGCGGACAGGCTTTAACAAACCTGTCGTAAATTTCTTCGAGCGGATAGTCCGACTTTATATCCGCGGTGACGTATGCGTCGTCGTCGGCTACGCCGAAAGGTATCGGCTGAGTAAGCCTTAAAGCCATGTGGTGATTAAAGCCGTTGCTGTATCGGACGTCTATCCCCGCTCTTCTGAAAGTGCGGTTCAGGCTCCTTAAAACGTCTACGTGGGGTACGAAAATGCCGTCGTTAAATCTTTTATACCTTAACGTAATCATTCCTTTTCCCCCTTTATATAGAAGCGGCATTTGCCTAATTTCGACGCCCCGCAACCGTTACATTTATGCTTGCACGGCGGCGTGGTTTCTCCTTTCAGAGCCTTATGCCATTCTTTTAAGAAATAATCTTTGCTTACGCCGAAGTCGATAAAGTCCCACGGGAGCGGCTTGTTTTCGTCGTGCAACCCCGTGTATTCGGCTACGTTTATACCGTTTTCGTCTATCGCTTCGTTCCACTTGTTTATATCGAATTTTTCCGTCCAACTGTCGAAGAAACAACCCTTTTTATACGCCGATTCGATGACGTAAGACAGCTTCCTGTCGCCGCGGGCAAACAGCCCTTCGAGTACCGACACGTCGGCTCCGTGCCACGAATAATGTACGCCTTTTATCGAAAAAAGTTCTTTTTTCAGTAAGTTTTGCCGCCTGTACATCTCTTCGCCGCTTATTTGTTCCGCCCATTGGAAAGGTGTTGCGGGTTTAGGGATAAACATAGCGGTAGACACGTTGATAAATATATTCTTTTTGCCCGTGACTTCCATAAAAGTTTTTCTTATAAGACGTACCGTTTCGGCTATTCCCAACACGTCTTCGTCGGTTTCCGTCGGAAGTCCCATCATAAAATAGAGTTTCACCGTGGTATACCCCGCGGTAAAAGCTATTCTCATAGAATTTACTATATCTTCGTCGGTTACGTTTTTGTTAATAACGTTCCTTAACCGTTGCGTGCCCGCTTCGGGTGCGAAAGTAAGCGAAGTCTTTTTCGCCCTTTCCAAAACCCCTTCGGTAAAACTGTCGAGTCTTAACGACGGCATTTGAAGTACGACGTTTTTCTTTTCGGTGAGTTCTTTAAGTTCCTTAATAAGTTCGCAAATATCTTCGTAATCGCCGCTCGACAAGGAAGCCAAACCCATTTCGTCGAAGCCCGTGTTGTCGATAATCTGCGCCGCGAGAGAAGCTACGGTATCTTTTTCTCTGTACCTTACGGGGCGATAGAAAAAACACGCCTGGCAAAAACGGCACCCTGCGTAACATCCCCTGTAAAGTTCCATTACGCTTCTGTCGTGAATTATCTCTATATTCGGCACGAGCGGTTTTGTCGGATACGGGGCTTTATCGAGATTTTTTACCACTGCTTTTTTTACCGTAGTTACGTTAATTCCGTCGATTGTTTTACAGACGGACGGAACGTAAATACCGTCGATTTTTGCCGCTTCTTCCAAAATTTTATTCTTGTCGCCTTTGTATTTTTCGACGATTTTACACAATTCCGCGTCGATATATTCTCCTTCGCCTATGAAGAAAATATCGAAAAAATCAATAATCGGTTCGGGGTTCGCCGCGGCGGGACCGCCGCCTACGATAAGCGGATAATCGCCGTTTCTGTCCTTCGCCCTGAACGGTATCCCCGCTAAATCCATCATATAAAGGATATTGGTGTAGCTCATTTCGTACGGCACGGAAAAGCCTACTATATCGAATTCTTTAAGTGGTTTTCCCGTTTCTATACTCGCAAGCGGCAAATCGTTTTCTTTAAGGATTTTCCCCATGTCGAGCCACGGAGCAAAACATCTTTCGCATATAACGCCGTCGGTTTTGTTCAGGACGTCGTAAAGTATCCCTATTCCCAAATTGCTCATTCCGACTTCGTAAATATCGGCAAAGCACAGACAGAACCTTACGTTGCAGGGTTTGTTCATATCGGGAAGATTATATTCTCCCCCTATGTACCTGCCGGGTTTTTCTACTTTCGTTAAAAAAGGTCTTAATCTTTCGTCCATTCTATTTGTCCATAGCAAGGCAAGACGCGCCGATTATTCCCGCGTCGTTGCCCAAAACCGCTTTCTTAACGGGGGGTACGACGTTATTTCTGCCGCCGAACGAGTGTCTTCTTACGATTTTTTCGACCATTTCTATAAAGTAATCGCCCGCGTTGCTTACGCCGCCGCCTATCATTATTACGTCGGGACGGAAAATGTTGACTAAGTTTATAGTACCCGTCGCTATGTACTTAACGTAATTTTTAATAACCTTTTCCGCAGCTTTATCGCCCGCTTTGTACGCTTCGAACGGAATTTTTCCGTTAATTTCGCCGTATTTTTTATACAGTTCGTTCATAAGACTGTCGGGGAACTTTTCCATATACTTTTTCGTTTCTCTCATAAGGCCTAACGCCGACGCGTACGCTTCCCAACAGCCGCGCTCTCCGCAGGTACACTTTTCGCCACCCATCTTTATGCAGATATGTCCGCCTTCCGCTCCTTCGCCGCGGTTGCCTTCGAAGATTTTTCCGTCGAGAATAAATCCCGTGCCGATGCCGGTGCCGATAGTTATCAGGATAGAATTTTTCTTTCCTTTTCCGCTTCCGAATTTTGTTTCGCCGAGAGCGGCGCAGTTTGCGTCGTTACCTAAATATGCGGGACGGGAACAATATTTTGAAAACTCTTTAATTACGTTTACTTTCTTGAAGTTAAGATTACCCGCGTAGGTTACCACGCCCTTTCCGCTGTTTACCGTGCCGGGGATACCCATGCCTATTCCTTCTATATCGTCGAAAGTAAGATTGTTTTCTTTCAGGATTCTTTCGCACAAAAGATAAATATCTTTAATTACGAGTTCGTTCGCCCTTTCGGGTTTGGTTTCGCATACGTCTTTGTAAAGGATTTTTCCGTCTTCGTCCACGAGTCCGGCTTTAATCGTCATTCCGCCTATGTCCACGCCTAAATAGTATTTCATGTCCTTCTCCTGCGTCAATAAAATATGTATATATATTTTAGTATATCTCGACGGTAAAGTCAACGCTAACCCTTTCGTAGAGAAATTTTTAACCGCATTGAGAAACCGCCCAACCCGCGATAAAATACCTTGCTTTACTCAAAAACTCGCTTTTTACACCGTCGCTCACCGACAGATTGTTTATGCCGTCGGTTACGAATTCGCAAAGTTCTTTTTTCTTCGCGTCGCCCGACGTTTTCTTATCGCTTACAAGACCGGATACGGAAGATTTTATTCTCTCCGCTCTGCCCGTAAACCCGCTGTCCGTCAAAGCTCCGTTGTCGTAGTCTTCCACCGCCCGACAAAACTCCTTAAAAAGTTCATCCATACTTTTATAAAACGAATCGGAAGTCCTTTTCCCTAAAACGATAACTTTCGTTTCGGGATTTTTCGCGGCTACGCTTTCGGCTTTCGCATAGTCGGTCAGAACCGAATACACGACGTACACTCTTCCGCCGTCGTAATAGATATATCCCGCTCCGCCCCCTTGCTTTACCGTTATGCTCTTCGCGTACGCCGCTCCTTTATCCTGTTTTTCGACGGCGACGAAATAGTATTCGAAATCGTTTTTCCTTAAAGAAGAACTTATTACCGCCACTAATTTTCCGTTGCTGAAAATATCCGTCGCCATAAACAGCAACCCGAAACAGATAAGAATTACTATAAGGACGAAAAAGAAATTTCCTGCTTTTCGCTTTTTTACGGGCTTTTTTTCAAACGACGCATAGTCTTTCGCCGCAGTATCGGGCGCGGGCAAGTTCTCCGCCCCGTCTCTTTTGTATAAAAAACGCGAATAATCAACTTCCGACATAGTAAATATTTATGCTAAAAATAAAGT
>DJPE01000029.1:0-11784 GCA_002439705.1 Christensenella sp. UBA6420 | reverse complement strand
ATAAAGAAACGTGATATGAACGCTCCTACGTATTGCCATTTTTTCGATATTATGTTATGATTTAAGAATAAATAAGTTATTTGAGGTGCGGTTATGGACAAATGGGACGTCAGATTTATGCAAATGGCTCGCCTTGTGGCAAGTTGGTCGAGCTGCTATCAAGCAAACCGTCAGGTAGGCGCGGTCATCGTCAAAGACAAACGTATTCTTACCACGGGATACAACGGTGCTCCGAGCGGACTCGTTTCCTGCAAAGATAAAGGAGAATGTTTAAGAAAAAAACTTAACATTCCTTCGGGTACTCGTCAGGAAATCTGCTACGCCGTCCACGCCGAACAGAACGCCATCGTGCAAGCCGCGAAAATGGGCATCTCGGTAAACGGCGCGACTATCTACGTCACTCACCAGCCCTGCTCTATCTGCACCAAAATTATCATTAACAGCGGAATCAAAAAGGTAATATACAGAGAAGGATACCCCGACGACTTTTCCATGCAGCTTTTTGCCGAAGCGGGGGTAAAAATAATAAAATTCGACGGAGAAGAATAATCTATCCGCCGATAAAGACTTAACTTCGCTCCGAATAAAAGTTATTTGAACGCGCATTCTAACGATATTATGATGTTAGTATTAGCGCGTTCTTTAATTATTCTCACCTTCCTTATCTTAGGTATTCGCCTTATGGGGAAAAGAACCATCGGCGAATTGCAACCGTACGAGTTTGTAATTACTCTCGCCGTAGCAGATCTTGCCTGCACTCCGATGCAGGATATTTCGATACCTTTACTTTACGGTTTAGTACCCCTGTTTACGGTTTTCGTGGCTCACTACTTTATTACTCTCGTCACGACTAAATCAGTTAAACTACGTGAACACCTTAACGGAAAACCCTTTATAGTAATAGACAGCGACGGCATAAATTCCGAGTGTCTGAAAAAACTTAACCTTAACGTAAACGACCTTATGTCGCTTATTCGTCAGCAAGGATATTTTTCCGTCACGCAAATATCTTACGGAATAATCGAAACCAACGGCAAACTTTCTATTTTGGAAAACGAAGAAGCCGAAGCTCCGCAGTCAATCCCCATGACTCTTATGGTGGAAGGTAAGATTCTCGACGAAAATATAAAAAGTCTTGACCTTGACGAAACCAAAATACGCGACGTTCTCGACAAGCAACACATTAAAGAAAAAGACGTAGTCTTGATGACCGCCGACAGCGGCAACGTTTTTATTCAGCCTAAGCAAGGCAAATACGTCACGGTGGAAGGTCTGTAATGAAATATAAACTTACGATAGCGATTATAGTAACGGTTCTTCTCGTCGGCGGCGGCATTGCGGAAACGATTTTCGTCAACAAGACTTTCGATACTTTCGAAAACAAACTTCTTTCCGTAATGGAACGGGATACCTATTCTTACGACGAAATTCAGGACATCGGAAACTGGTGGAACAAGCGAATGCAGATTCTCGAAATATCCATTCCGCACGTTCAGCTTACCGAAATTACCGTAACCTACGGAGAACTTATAGGAGCCGTGGAAGAAGAAGACTACGACTCTGCGAACGCTCTTCTTAACCGTATTTACCGCTACTCCGTCGAAATCGGCAATCAGTACGGATTCAAATTAAAAAATATATTGTGACGGCTAAAATATCTATATAGATAAAAAGAACGGCTATCCGTTCTTTTCTCGTCATTTTTTCAAAATCTTTTCCATTCCGATTTTCTGTATCCGCAAACCTATCTTTTCGTAAAAAGCGACGGCGTTTTTATTGTCCGCCCAGACGTTAAGAGTCACGTTGTAGTAATCGTTCCCGGTTGCGTAATTTATTACGTATTCGTAAAGAGTTTTTCCTATCCCCGCGCCCCTTTCGTTTTCGTCCACGCACAAGTCGTCTATATAAAGGGTCTTGACGTCGGTCATATTGTTGTCGTCCAAAAACTGCTTCTTTATGCAGAATGCGTACCCTACGACCGCGCCGTCCTTTTCCGCGACGAACACAGGCGTATCGTCGTTACTTAATATTGCGACGAGTTCTTTATCCGTATACTTTTTCGCCCCTTGCTTAAACAAATCGGGTCTTGCGTCGCTGTGAACTTTATGAACCTGAAAAAGCAACATACCTATCGTCGGAATATCTCTTATTCCCGCTCTGCGAACAACGATTTTTTTCATTTTTTACCGCCTTGGTTTCCTGATATTTGCTATTATACTCTGTTTGTTTTTCGGTAGTCAAATATTATTCCATTTTCGACGAGAGTAAGGACGCCCGCAAATTCGGATTATTTTAAGTCTACCTGACCGGATATCGAATATTCATTCTCCGGATTACTTCGTAATTTGCGAACCGCTCCGCAACTTCTTGCTTGCTTACACTTTCTATTCGGGGCGGAGCGGTTCTCATACTGTCAGACCATACAAAAAGGACGCCCGCAAGGGACGTCCCTTTTTTGTGGTCTACCTGACTGGATTCGAACCAGCGGCACCGAGCGTCGGAGGCTCGTGCTCTATCCAGCTGAGCTACAGGTAGAAATTTATAGATTAGGGTCGGCGTCGAGCGACAAGTCGGACGGTTTTACTCCGTCTTTTATTGCGTAATACGCCGCTATACCTATCATTGCCGCATTATCGGTACAGAGTTTTTTTGCGGGGAGATAAACTTTTATTCCCCTTTTTTTCGCTTCGGCGGTCAGTTTTTCGCGGAGAGCGGTATTCGCCCCCACGCCGCCGGCAAGAGCTATCGTTTTGTAGCCGAGCTTTTTCGCCGCGGTTATTGCATTTTCGACCAGCATACCTACCGCAGCGTTCTGAAAAGAACACGCTATGTCGGCAGGGTTAATTTCTCCCCCTTTGGCTTCGGTGTTGTGAACGTAGTTAATAACGGCGGTCTTTAATCCCGAATAGGAAAAGTTAAGGTGCTTTTCCCCCTTAAAAGGACGGGGCATTTTTATGCAGTCCTTGCCTTCTTTCGCCTTGGCTTCTATCTGCGGTCCGCCGGGGTACGGCAAGTGAAGGACTCTCGCCACTTTGTCGAAGGCTTCCCCCGCCGCGTCGTCGGTGGTTTGTCCCAAAACGTTTACGTCGGTATAACTTTTAACTTCAACTATTTCGGTATGTCCGCCGCTTGCGAGCAGGCAAAGGAACGGAAAAGTTATATCCTTGTACTCGATAAAGTTTGCGAAAACGTGTCCTTTTATGTGGTCGATAGCCATAATCGGCACGTCCAAAGCGTAAGCCAACGCCTTAGCGTAAGACACGCCGACAAGCAGCGCGCCCAAAAGCCCCGCTCCGTACGTTACCGCGATAATTTCCACGTCATTTATACTTAAAGACGCCGCGGACAACGCTTCCTTGACGAGATTGTCAATAGCGAGAATATGATTTCTCGACGCAATTTCCGGTACGACTCCGCCGAAACGCTTATGTATCTCTATCTGAGTGGAAATAAGGTTGGATAATAGTTCGTTCCCCCTGTACACGGCTACGGCGGTTTCGTCGCAACTCGATTCTATGGCGAGCAGAATAAAATCGTCTCTTTCCCTTATATCGTTCCACTTATTAAGACTTCTTTCGTAATAGTTCATTACAGCCTCTTCAGGTACTCTATGATAAAATCGCCTATATCCCCGTCCATAACCGCGGTGACGTTGGTATTTTCGTAGCCCGTCCTGTGATCCTTGACAAGAGTATACGGACAGAACACGTAACTCCTTATTTGGCTACCCCATTCTATCTTTTTGAGTTCCCCTTTTATGCTTTGCGCTTCTTCGAGCCTTTCTCTTTCCCTTAATTCGGTGAGTTTGGAAAGAAGCATTTTCATAGCGGTTTCTCTATTCTGTATCTGACTTCTTTCGTTCTGACACTGCACGACTATTCCCGTAGGAATATGGGTTATTCTCACGGCGGAATCGGTCTTGTTTATGTGCTGACCNNTTGAGCTCCATGAGCTTGGATTTCAGCATTTTCATTGCGAAATCCTTGTTCTGGAGCTGGCTGCGCTGGGTCTGGCAGCCGACGACGATGCCGGTGGGCTTGTGCAGAATTCTTATCGCCGAGTCGGTCTTGTTTATGTGCTGACCGCCCGCGCCGCCGCTTCGGTAAGTGTCTATTCTTAACTCTTCGGGGTTGATTTTTATTTCGTCGTCTTCGGTAATTTCGGGCATAACTTCAAGGCTTGCGAACGAAGTGTGACGGCGTTTGTTTGCGTCGAAAGGACTTATTCTTACCAGCCTGTGCACGCCCATTTCCGCTTTGAGATAGCCGTATGCGTTATCCCCGCCGACGAGAAAAGTCACGCTCTTTATCCCCGCGTCGTCACCGGGCAGCTTGTCGAGTTCTTTCACCGAATACCCGTTACGCTCGGCGTATCTGACGTACATTCTGTACAGCATCTCCACCCAGTCCTGCGCTTCGGTTCCGCCCGCGCCCGCGTGCAGAGATAATATCGCGTTGCAACCGTCGTACTTCCCGTTAAGCAAGGCTTCTATCTGCATTTCTTCCACGGCGGCGGCTACGGCGGCGACTTCCGCTTTGGCGTTGTCGACTTCACTTTCTTCGTCCATTTCTTCGATGACGTCCAGAAGGGAGATCGTATCGTCCACTTTTTTTATAAGGTCGGCGGCTTTTTTTACTTTCCTTTCGCAGACTGTAAGACGGCGGTTTACTTCCTGCGCCTTTTCTACGTCCTGCCAGAAGTTTTCGGCGTGTTGCAAAGCGGTAAGATCTTCGATTTCTTTTTTCAAGGACTCGACGCCCATCGCGTCGGATATATCCGACGCTTCTTTGCGTAATTTTTCCAATTGCGCGCGCTGAAAATAGAAATCAACCATTATTTCTTACCCTTATTTTTGCAACAGTCTTTGTATTTGCGTCCGCTTCCGCAAGGACAGGGGTCGTTGCTGAATACGCCCGCCTTGTGTTCGTTCTTTTGTTTCAACTGTGCTACGAAAGCGTTTTTCCTTTCCACTACTTCGTCTATGTCTATGTTGCAAAGGACGAGAGCTACGTTGGTTTGGATATTGTCTATCATTTCGTTGAACATATCCGTACCTTCGCGACGATATTCGATGACGGGGTCGCGCTGACCTAAGCCCCGCAAGCCTATACCTTTACGCAGAATATCCATATTGTCGATATGGTTCATCCAGAAACGGTCTACGTTGTTTAACAGAACGTTTCTTTCCGTCGCGCGGAAATCGATTCCGTTTTCTTCCGCGTAAGCGAGCTTTTCGTCGTATTGCTTAATGGCTTCTTCGTTGACTGCGTCCACTATACGCTGATAGCTTCTGTGACCGACGAGTTCTTTCGTGACTACGTCGCTGCCTTTGTGCAGAACTCTCTGTTCCAACGCCTTATTCAACGCTTCGTAATCGACGGTGCTTTCGTCGCCGTCGGAAAAATCGACGTATTGCGTCACTATGTCGGCAATTAACGGTTCGATAAACTTCTTGACCTGTTCGTGTACGTCTATTCCGTTAAGAACTTCGTTACGTTGGGCGTAAATAATCTTTCTCTGTTCGTTCATAACGTCGTCGTAGTTAAGAACGTATTTTCTTCTTTCGTAGTTGGCTTCTTCGCAACGTTTCTGCGCCGATTCTATCATCTTGGAAATAGCCGGTAATTGTATCATCATCGTTTCGTCGCCCCCCGAAAGAGTGGTAACGATAGATTGCAACCTGTCGCCGCCAAACCTACGCAACAAATCGTCTTCGAACGACAGGAAAAAACAGCTGCTGCCTTCGTCGCCCTGACGGCCGGAACGACCGCGGAGCTGATTGTCTATACGTCTCGATTCGTGTCTTTCCGTACCGACTACTCTGAGTCCGCCCAAGGATTTGACTTCCGCTTTTTCTTTGTCGGTTTCTTCCTTGAATTTTGCGACCAACGCATTATAATGCTGTCTTGCCGATATTTGTTCGGGGTCGGTAAGAGTATTGAACGCACTCGCTACGCTAATAAGGTCTTCCGAATATCCTTCCTTAGTCATTTCTTCCTTAGCAAGGTACTCCGGGTTACCGCCGAGCAGAATATCGGTACCACGACCAGCCATATTCGTCGCTATCGTGACGGCTCCGACTTTACCTGCCTGAGCGATTATTCCCGCTTCTTCGGCGTTGCTTTTTGCGTTGAGTACGCGGTGCGGAATACGCTTTGCGGAAAGTTTTCTGCTTAATAATTCGCTTACTTCCACGTTGATAGTACCGACCAATATTGGCTGTCCCGTTTCGTGAACGTTTATTATTTCTTCGATTACCGCGTTGTATTTAGCTTCCTTTTTAGCGAAAATTCTGTCCGCTT
Organism: Christensenella sp. UBA6420; assembly: GCA_002439705.1. Taxonomy (GTDB): domain Bacteria; phylum Bacillota; class Clostridia; order Christensenellales; family DTU072; genus CAG-1782. The sequence goes on along the minus strand of DJPE01000029.1, from coordinate 5,482 downwards.
CGTCCACTCTTATCATCTCTTTGTTGGTGGGGATTTCCACTACGTCGAGATTATATATTCCCTTGAATTCCGCTTCTTCCGTCATAGCCGTACCCGTCATACCGGAAAGTTTTTTGTACATACGGAAAAGGTTTTGGAAAGTAATAGTAGCTACGGTTCTGTTCTCACGCTTTACTCTCACGTTTTCTTTCGCTTCGATAGCCTGATGGAGACCTTCGGAATAACGACGTCCCGCCATCTTACGGCCGGTAAATTCGTCTACTATAACCACTTCGCCGTTTTCGACGATGTAATCCTGGTCGCGAGCCATAATAAAGTTCGCGCGGAGAGCGTTGTTGATTTTTCCCGACAAATCGGCGTTTTCGGCGTCGCCGAGATTATCCAGGCGGAAAAATCTTTCGGCTTTCTCCACGCCCTGTTCGGAAAGGTAAATGTGTTTGTCCTTTTCGTCTATGACGTAATCGTCGGGGCGTAAAGTCTTCGTAAAACGCTGTACCGTGGCGTAAATTTCGCCGCTTCTTTCGGCGGGAGCGGAAATAATAAGCGGAGTACGCGCTTCGTCGATAAGAATACTGTCCACTTCGTCCACTATGGCGAAATTGTGACCCCTTTGCATAATGTTGTTAAGGTTGGTCGCCATGTTGTCCCTAAGGTAATCGAAACCGAGTTCGTTGTTCGTACAGTACGTTACGTCGGCGGCGTAGGCTTCTTTCTTGTCCGCAAAACTCATATTCGGCAGTATGCAACCTACTTTCATACCCAAAAACCTGAATACCTTTCCCATCCATTCGGCGTCACGCTTGGCAAGGTAATCGTTTACGGTGACGATATGTACGCCTTTGCCCGAAAGAGCGTTAAGGTACGCGGGGAGAGTCGCTACGAGCGTTTTACCTTCACCGGTTCTCATTTCGGCGATTCTTCCCTGGTGCAAAACTATACCGCCCACGAGCTGAACGTCGAAGTGACGCATGTTAAGAACCCTTTTCGACGCTTCTCTCACCACAGCGAAAGCGTCGGGAAGAAGCGAATCGAGCGTAGCCCCGTCGGCTACTTTGCCTTTTAATATCTCCGTCTGCGAAGTAAGTTCTTCGTCGGTCATCGCCGAATACTTACTTTCGAGAGCGTTTATTTCGTCTACGATTTTATAAAGTTTGGCAAGCGTCTTTTGCCTGTCCCTCTTGAATAAAAAACTTATAAGTCCCATACTGCTCCTTATACTTATTTATTATGTTTATTAAGTATAACACATTATCGCCGTATTCACAACATTATTTACCACAAAAAAAGGCTGTACGATAACCGTACAGCCGCATTTTTCGTCGAAACTTACTATCTTTCTTCTCGGAAATAATTTACGCCGAGAGACTGAGGCGGTTGAGTTTCTTTTTTGTTGAGAATACTTATAATTATGAGTACTATTATCGTAACGACATACGGTATCATTTTTATAAGTTCCTTTTCGCCGAAATCTACCTGAACTCTGCTCGGAATGTAGTAGAGTATAGCGAAAGCCATAGAGCCTAATACCGCAAGCGACGGTCTCCAAACGGAGAAAATAACTATCGCTACCGCAAGCCATCCCGCCGCGTCTACCGAGTACTGGAAAGACGTGGTGACTTCCACCATACAGAACAATCCGCCTATTCCCGCTATCGCAGCTCCGAGTACCGTAGCGACGTACTTATATGCGGTTATATTTATGCCCGTCGCGTCCGCGGCGGCGGGATTTTCGCCTATCGCTCTCAGATTAAGTCCTATTCTCGTACGCCTTAAAACGAAAGCCGCTATAAGAGCTATCGCCAACGCAAGGTAAGTAAGCGTGCCGTAAGAGAAGAACAGTCTTCCGAAATCGCCTATCGTATCGGCACATGGGAAAGTCTGCGCAAAACACTGTCTTACCCAATAAATACTTATGCCCTTAGCTCCCATACGTTCGCTCCAATAGTTCATAACTCCGATACCGAAAGTGGTTATTGCAAGACCCGTAACGTTCTGATTACAGCGTAAGGATACGGTAAAGAAACTATAAAGAAGCCCCATAAGTCCCGCTACGAGCATAGCTCCCAAAATACCGATTACTATCACCGCGCCCGCGGGCATTTTCGACGGATCGGCAAAGGAATTCATATACCATATATCGGCTACGCATCCGCCTACCGCGCCCATACACATTATACCGGGGATACCAAGGTTAAGATGTCCCGATTTTTCGGTGATTATTTCTCCCGTAGAACCGTACAGATAAACCGTACCGAACCAAATTGCTTCTCTCAAAAACGATAACATTATTTAACCTCCTCTTCGGTAACTTCGACGACTACGGCGGCTACCGCCTCCGTCAACGCTTTTTCTTTCTTCTTTCCTATCGCGCGGAACTTGACTTTATAGTTTATAAAGAACTCGCTCGCTATGATAAAGAAGAAGAATATACCCGTGATAATATCGCTGAACGAACCGCCCAAACGGAAACTGTCGCCCGCAAACGTCGCGCCCTGGTCAAGGAACACGACCAAAGACGAAGTAAGAGCCATCGCCGCGGGGTTAAAGTGCGCGAGCCAGCTGACGAGAATAGCGGTAAATCCCCTGCCGTCCGCCAGATCTGCGCTTACGGTATGGCTCGTTCCGCTCACGAGCAAAAATCCCGCTATACCGCAAATAACGCCCGACAAAATCATGGTTCTTATTATTACTTTTTTGATATTTATACCGATATATCTCGCCGTGTTCGTGCTTTCGCCCACGACGGTAAGTTCGTATCCGTGCTTGCTGAAACGGAGATATACCCATAATAAAACCGTCATGACGGCGACTATAATTACGTTGAGTAAATAGGGGTATTTACCGATAACGGGCATATGTCCGTAAGGTAAAATTCCGAGTACGCCCGAACCGTTAGTGGACCACTTATTGACGCAGAATCTGACTAAATTCATCGCGACGTAGTTCATCATAAGGGTAAAAAGCGTTTCGTTGGTGTTCCACTGCGCCTTGAATAACGCGGGAATAACCGCCCATATCGCGCCCATAGCCATACTCGCTATAAAGCAAACCAGAACTATAACGCCGTTGGACGCCTTGCCGCCCATATAGAACATACACAGAGCGCACATTAACGCTCCCATAAGAACTTGTCCTTCCGCGCCGATGTTCCAGAACTTCATTTTGAACGCGGGAGTCACCGCCAACGCTACGCAAAGGAGCATCGCTATATTCTGTAACAGCATCCATCTTCTATTCGAAGTGCCGAACACGCCCTTAAACAAATAGGCGTAGAACTTGCCGAAAGAACCGGGTTTCAGTATGGACGATACGATACCGCATACGATTAAAGCTATCGCAAACGCCCCTATTCTTATAAGCCACGCTTGCCACTTTTCCATATCCATCTTTTTAGAGATGTGCATTAACGGTTCTTTTTTATGCGTTTCGTGTTTAGTCATCGTTATTCTCCTTCTTCTCTTCCTTATCCGCGCCGAAATCGGTCTTCGTCATAAGCAAACCGAGTTCTTCTTTCTTAGCCGTTCTTCCGTCTACGATCCCCGTAACTTTACCCGCGCAGACTACCATTATTCTGTCGCACAGTTCCATAAGTACGTCAAGGTCTTCGCCTACGAATATTACCGCAACGCCCTTTTCTTTCTGAGCGTTCAAAAGGTTGTAGATAGTGTAAGACGAGTTTATATCGAGTCCCCTTACCGGATACGCCGCCATAAGCACGGTGGGAGCCGCGGCTATTTCTCTGCCGACGAGAACTTTTTGTACGTTACCGCCCGAAAGGTTCCTTACGGGAGTGGAAGTTCCTGGAGTAGCTACCTGCAACTCTTCTACGATAGTATCGGCAAGCGATTTCGGAGCTTTCCTGTTAAGGAACATAGTCTTCCCTTTCTGATAGGAACGGAGCATCATATTGTTGACGATATCCATATTTCCGACCAGTCCCATACCTAATCTGTCTTCGGGGACGAACGACAACTTGACTCCGAGTTCCCTTATCTGAATGGGAGTCTTGCTGCGTAAATCGACTTCTTCGTTGTTTTTATACGGATTGTAGTAGAAAATTTCGCCTTCGGAAAGTTTATTCAATCCCGCTATGGATTCGAGAAGCTCTTTCTGTCCGCTGCCCGCTATCCCGGCTATACCGAGTATTTCGCCCGAACGCGCGGTAAATGACACGTCGTCAAGTACCTTTATTCCGTCGTGGTTAGTCATAGTGACGTGAGCAACAACTAGTCTGTCTTCGCTGTTTTGCGGTTCGGCTCTGTCGATATTAAGGTCTATCTTCTTGCCTACCATCATTTCGGTGAGCTGTTTTTCGCTCGTTTCCGAAGTTTCTACCGTGGCGATATGTTCGCCTTTACGAAGAACCGCCACTCTGTCGGAGATAGCCATAACTTCGTTAAGTTTGTGCGTAATAATAACTATTGATTTGCCGTCTTCTCTCATCTTGCGCAGAACGGCGAAAAGTTTTTCTATTTCCTGCGGAGTAAGCACCGCCGTAGGTTCGTCGAGAATGAGTATATCGGCGTTGCGGTACAAAACTTTTATTATTTCGACCGTCTGTTTTTCGCTGACGCTCATTTCGTAAATTTTCTTGTTTAAGTCAATGTCGAAACCGTATTTGTCGGCTATCGACTGTATTTTTTTAATTCTCGTTTTGGACAAATAGTTGAATTTCATCCATTTCCATAATTTAACGAAGGGCAAACCGGCTACCTTGCAATACTTTTTGGCGCGAACCTTAAAAGTTTTGTCGGTATCGCCGTCGAGAATTTTTTTTGCTTCTTCTTTTACGCTATACTCGGGCATTTTTTCGCCGAGAATTATATTGTCGACAGCCGAGAATATATCAACCAACTTAAAATGTTGATGCACCATACCGATATGATAAGTAAAGGCGTCTTTCGGAGAGCGAATTACTACTTCTTCTCCGTCAACGTAAACTTTTCCTTCGTCGGGAAAATAAATTCCCGCTATCATATTCATAAGCGTCGTCTTTCCGCAACCGTTTTCTCCGAGAACAGACAAAATTTCTCCCTTGTATATTTCAAGGTTAATTTTGTTGTTCGCTACTACGTCGCCGAAAAATTTAGATATATTTTTCAGTTCGACCGCGACTTTCTTGTCCATTTGTTTTCTCCTGCTTTAGTATTTTGTTTCCCGTAAATTGATTATGGCGGAGCCGAAGCTCCGCCGTCATAATCAGTATGTTTTTATAAATTAGTCACCGTAGTTTCTGTCGAGCAAGGTTATTCCGTCGATTTCTACGTTGAAGTAAGGAGCGGAACGGAATTTGCTTTCTTCGAATATTCCGTCGATTACTACCTGAGTATCGGGAGTGTAATCGGCGTCGGTATTTACGTCTGCCATGTAGGAAGTAAGGGGCTGTCCGTTTACGGTAAACTTAGTCGTATCAAAAATCTTCAAGGTTCCGTTTTCGATAGCTGCCTTAGCCGTATTTATAGCGTCCTGAGTTCCTGCGGCG
>DJPE01000075.1:950-7656 GCA_002439705.1 Christensenella sp. UBA6420 | reverse complement strand
CCGCTGTGGTTGTGCGATTTGCTCGACAAGGAGAGTATAAGAAAGACGTCGTTTTCAAAATACGGGACGGCGTATAAAAGAGAATACGAAAAAATCAGCTTGAAAAGGAGTGTGGCATTATGTTCGAATCAATTTTCAGCGACGGAAACGTCGCGGCGGTCGATTTCTTTATAGCTTTGGGCGTTGCGCTTGCCTGCGGCGTAATATTCGCGTTCTTGTCGAGTTACAAGTCGGGTTCGTCGTCGAATTTCTTTATCTGTATCGCTCTTCTTCCCATGACGGTGGCGGCGGTAATCGCTATCGTGAACGGTAATTTAGGTGTGGGAGTCGCGATAGCGGGCGCGTTCGGGTTGGTCAGGTTCAGGTCTGCGCCGGGGACGGCTCGCGAGATAGCGGCGATATTTATCGCAATGGCGGCGGGACTTGCTTTCGGAACGGGGTATCTTGCTTACGGGGCTATATTTTTGGTAGCGTGCGGAATAATACTTTTCGTGTTCGCGTTGATTACCGAAAAAAAGAAAGGAGCAAAGAGCCTTGAAAAGATAATTAAAATAACCATTCCCGAAACTCTCGACTACACGACGGTTTTCGACGACGTATTTTCCGAATATACCGCTCGTTCCGAATTGGAAAAAGTAAAGTCGGTCAACATGGGGAGTATGTTCAGGCTGTCGTACAGAGTGACGTTAAAGAACGCGGAAAGCGAAAAAGCTCTGCTCGACGCAATAAGAATAAGGAACGGCAATCTCGAAATTCAATGTTCGCGCGCCGACCTTGCAGAAAAAGAATTATAGGAGACGCATTATGAAAAAAGTATCCGTATTTATTTTGGTTTTAGTATTGATAACGTGCGTATTGACGATGACGGCTTGCGCGGGAAATCCCGCAGGAAACACGCCGCCCGACCAAACGCAAAACGACGGCGGTAATACTACCGACGGCGACACCGCCGATAAGACCGACAGCGAAAAGACAGATATACCCGACGGACTCGAAGACGACGTGAATACTCTGACGGTGACTTTCGTCGAAGGCACGGACGAATGTTGGACTCTCGACGGAAAAAAGCTGACCTTTTCGGGAATAACGGAAGACACCGTCTGCTCTATAACGGGAGAATTCAACGGCGTAATAGTCATCGACGCAGGCGACGATTATAAGTTCGAGCTGGAACTCTGCGGCGTGAAAATTTACAGCGGAGAAAGCAATCCTATTACCGTACTTTCGGGAGATAAGGTTACTATTACGGCAAAGAAAGATACCCAAAACTACGTTTACGACACTCGCGAAGCGTTGTCTGACGACGACGAAACTTCCTATTCTTCCGCTATCTACGCAAAATGCGACCTTAAAATAGGCGGTAAGGGAGAATTAGTGGTTATTTCCGCAAACAATAACGGAATCCACACCAAAGACGATTTGGAAGTAAAAAATCTTACGTTGTCGGTTACCTGCGAAGACAACGCCCTTAAAGGTAACGACAGCGTGACGATTACCGGCGGCGTTCTTACTCTCGTTGCTCGTACCGGCGACGGAATAAAGACTACGAACAGCGATATTTCTTCCAAAGGCAATCAGCGCGGCACGGTAGCGATAAGCGGCGGCACGGTTAATATTTACGCCGCTTGCGACGGAATAGACGCCGCGTACAACGTCGAAATTTCGGAAGATACCGTATTGAATATATATACCGACCGCTATTCGCCTTATTCGGAAACGGTAGAAACTACGGGCAGCACGAGATACGTTCGTTTTACTTCCGACGCTTATAAATATTCCGTTATGTACTATAACGACGAAACCGACTATAAATGGGTGAACGCGACTTACGCTAAGTCCGTAAACGCGGGCAGGTCGACGTATTATTACTATTCTTTCGACGCGCTCGACGGGTATAAGTCGTTCAGACTCTTCGCTTACTCGCCTTCTCAGTCGCAGGGGCAGTCCGACGAATACGCGATAAAGACCGACCTTATTACTTGGAACTCTTCCTACGACACGTTCGCTCTCGAAACCCGCGGCGGTTCTGTTTCCTACAACTGGACTAACTACACTATGAGCGTAGGCGGCGGCTTCGGCGGTGGGTTCGGCGGACCCGGCGGGGGACTGAACGACGGCAACACCGAAAAAGGCGACTATTCGACCAAAGGTATCAAAGGGGATAACGAAGTTATTATTTCGGGCGGTACGATAACTATAAATTCTTACGACGACGCAATCCACGCTAACGGCGGCGAAACTCTCGAAAACGGCAACGTATCCGTGGGCAACGTGACCGTATCGGGCGGAACGCTCTCGCTTTTCTCCAAAGACGACGCAATTCACGCCGACGGAACTCTTACCGTATCGGACGGCAGTATCGACGTTAAGGGAAGTTACGAAGGACTCGAAGGAACTTTCGTCGTAATAAACGGCGGCGATATATCTATAGTTTCGTCCGACGACGGCGTCAACGCAACCACGACTTCGGGCGTAGGTATCACTTTTAACGGCGGCAAAACCTATATTTACGCAGGCGGCGACGGAGTGGACTCCAACAGTAAGACCCAATATCAAGGCATACTTTTCGCAAGCGGCGAAGTGATAATCGTAAGTACTTCGGGCGGCAACTCGTCCATCGACACCGAAAACGGCTACGCTTACGAAGGCGGAACGGTACTTGCCGTCTGCCCCGCCAACGGCATGAGCAACGAAGCCACCAATTGCCGTAACTTCTCGTCCGTCGCAACGAAAACCACGCTTAACCTTACCAAAGGTCAAACCCTTACCGCAACGGTCGACGATACCGCGGTAATCTCTACCGAAATGCCTTGTAGCATCTCCGCTCTCGTCATATTCATCGGCTCTTCGAACGCAACCGTCTCGGCAAACTGACTTAAAATAAAACTCCATAACAAAAAAGCCCGACGCATTCCGTCGGGTTTTTGCCTTTTAATCAAAATTTCTCTTTTCCCGCAACGCTTAACCTTTAATAAGATCTCCGCCGTCCTTTTATTCGTTGCGCAAAATTTGAATTGAATATTCATAATTATAATAGACTCAAATACGATATAAAGTTTTCATAAAACCCTATAAAGCAAGAAACGACGCACCCTTGTGGTGTCGGTATTGTATTCTTTTATATATGTTGTGATGAGTGCATAATTTACTTCATAATTAAAAAGTGGACGGCTTAGAAATCGTTTTTTATGAAGCTGTTAACTAGATTTGGATTGGCGACCTCGTTCTTACTAAAACTTTGTTCCCTCTTTCACTTTATAACTCGGCAACATTACTTTGAAGAATTGTCTTTTGATGCGTTTCTACAAATTTATTGAAATTATTGCACATTTATGATATAACTTATAAAAGAGGTAAAAATGGCAGACAATATTATAAATTTTGTTAAACAAAAAAGCTATACTATGGTTGATAATAATTTAGGTGGTGGCTCTTTTGGCAAAACTGTTCTTTTAAAAGATAATTCATTAGATGAACTTTTTGTTTGTAAGAAATATGTGCCCCAAGATGGTGTCGATAAAAAGCAATTTTTTGATAATTTTAAACAAGAAATAAAAATAATGTATAAATTGAATCATCAAAATATTGTAAGAATCTACAATTATTACTTATATGATGATCAATATACAGGTTTTATCTTAATGGAATACATAGATGGATTAACTCTTGACAAGCATATGGCAAGAGAAGATTTATGGTTATGTGAATGTGATGAAATTTCAACTTTTATACAATTAATAAAAGCTTTTGCGTGCTTAGAAAAGAACAACATAATCCATAGAGATATACGGCCAAGCAACATAATGGTTAGCAATGATGGTAAAGTAAAAATTATCGACTTTGGACTTGGAAAAGATTTTTCGACATCGCCATTTTCACGAGATAGTCTAAATGAAATTATAAATAGACGGGGAATGGAAAAAATACCGCAAGAAATGGATGAAGGGAAATATACTTCAAAGACAGATATGTTTTGTATTGCTGAATTATTTAATAGATTATTAAAGCAAAATAACATTAAAAATTTCAAGTATAAGAATATATTGGCAAAAATGATGGAAATTAACCCGGATAAAAGATATTCTACATTTCAAGAAATTTTGGATAAGATCAATGCCAGAGAGTTTAGTTTGTTGGAAGTTTCGGATTCAGATAAAAAAACTTATATGTCTTTTACAAATGAAATTATGAATAGCATAGTTGGTTTTAACGATACACCAAACATTGAAGATAATGCGGATGTGATTATTAATGGGTTAACATCTGTTCTAGAAGAAAATTGTTTTGAAAATATACTGGTTGATAATTCATCTTTACTTAATGTGTTTGTCAAAAATAGTTATAGCTATTACAATTCAAATAAGATTGAAATGTCGTTAATTAAAGAATTTTTTGATTGGATAAATTTGAAAGATAGACACTATCAGGAAGTTGTTGTAAAAAACATAAAGTCAAAAATTTCAAAAAAAGGAATTATAAAAGAAGATAATTTACCCTTTTAATTTATACTCTCCATGTATGGAGTTATAAACAAATTGAAAAAGGGACAAGAAGAAATGTGGTGACCTAATGTCGCGTTATTGTATAGAAAAAGCACCGCGATATTACGGTGCTTCTTTAATATGGTGCCGATGGTGGGGGTCGCTCCGCCGTCCAAAACGAGTTTGGACTCCGCAGTATCCTATACTGCTCCGCCGTCCAAGCGGCGGCTATCACGCCTGGGCGGGCGACAATTCACAGGATTGTCGCTGTTTCCGCCCGTTCGACCCCCTATTTGCTTGATTACATTAAAAAAGCACCGCGATTTTACGGTGCTTTTTTAATTTGGTGCCGATGGTGGGGGTCGAACCCACACGATGTTGCCATCACGGGATTTTGAGTCCCGCGCGTCTGCCAGTTCCACCACATCGGCGAATTTCTTTTTGTATTCTATCACAAATACTTCTCTGTTGCAAGTAATTTTTATTATTTACGGATTTTTTTATGATAGCTATGTTCTTTTTATCGGTTTTAGGTTAAAATAATAAGTAACTTTATTTACCGGCGCAAATATTATGTAATATGCGCATTGAGGACATTATTATGCAAAAGATACTTTGGACTGACGTTGAACGCGCGGCGAAAAAGAACTTCGCCGACCTTATAATGCGTTGCGAAAATCACTTCCAAGAACAAATTAACGTCGTTGCGGACGAAATTTACAATAGAAGACGCACTCGCATCATTCTCGTTGCGGGACCGTCTTCTTCGGGTAAAACCACCTTCTCCCGTTTGCTTAACGACGAACTTCAAGAAAAAGGCGTCAAAGTACACTACATCGGCATGGACGATTTTTTTATAGACCGCGTGAAGGTGCCGTTCCTTGCGTCGGGGGTTCGCGACTTTGACTCGCCGGTTGCGTTGGATATGCCGTTACTTAACGAAGTAGTCGGCGGAGTTTTGCGTTCGGAATGGGTAGAAATCCCCGAATACGATTTTCTTAAAGGTGAAAGAAAAAAGGAAAAAACTTTTCTTAGGCTTCACGACGAAGACGTGGTGATAATCGAAGGTATACACGCTCTTAACCCCGCGGTAATCGGCGATAACGACTCTTCCGACATAGTAAAAATCAGCATAAAACCCCGTAAAACCTACGTTATGCCGTCGGGAAAACTTTTTCCGCCCGACGAACTGCGCTTGCTTCGCCGCACTATCCGCGATTTCTACACCCGCGGGTACGACCTGAAAGAAACTTCCGCTCAATGGGACGAAGTGCTGAAAGCCGAGCAAAAATATATCACGCCCTACACCGATTACGCCGACTATTTTATCGACAGTGCTTTCGATTACGAACTTTTTATTTACAAGCAATGCGTCGGCAATGCGCTCGACGGCTGCGATATTGCAAAGTACGCCGACATAAAGGAAGTTCTCGCCGAAGTTTCTTTATTACCGAAAACCGAAATTCCGAAAACGTCTCTTCTTAACGAGTTTGCTATAAGTTCTGATTCTCAAGCGTAGGCGCCCTTTCGCAAATCGATAATAACACAGATTTTACTATAATTTAACCGCAACAATCACATGATTATGTGCATTGCCGATATATACTAATATTTGTAATATTATTCAAAAAAGGAGGTTTTTACAAAATGAATGAATCCGTAAACAAAGTAGAATCCTATTTTGACGGAGGACTGGCTCAACTTATCGGCTGGAGAATATTGGGGAGATTTCTTACTCTGATAACGTTAGGTTTCGGCTTCCCTTGGGCAAAATGTATGGTTTGCAGATGGGAAACAAAACACACCGTAATCGAAGGCAAAAGGCTGAAATTCGACGGAACGGGCGGTCAGCTCTTCGGTAATTACATAAAATGGGTTTTGCTCACGATAATTACTCTCGGCATCTATTCGTTCTGGCTCGTGATTAAAATGAAAAAATGGATTGCTAAACACACTTTATTCGAAGATTAATTTTTCGAACGTACGGAGAACCGCTCGTGAATTACGGGCGGTTCTTTGTTTATAAACTTTGTTTTTAGCCATTTGCAAACAGAATAATACTTTTTTCAATTTCGGACATAATAATCGTATCCGTCTTAATTAAGGCGAACGGAGAAATCCGTAAAAAAGGAGATTATTATGAATAAAATGAAAAAATACCTTGCCGAATGTATAGGCACTATGGCGTTGGTTTTATTCGGTTGCGGCGTGGCGGTGGCTACGGG
>DJPE01000075.1:0-906 GCA_002439705.1 Christensenella sp. UBA6420 | reverse complement strand
TTATTGCCACGGCTCTCGGTTTCGGCCTGGTTTGTCTTACTATGTCGTTTACTGTAGGTCACATTTCGGGTTGTCACATAAACCCTGCCGTTTCCTTCGCTATGTGGCTTGACAAGAGAATAACTTTCGGAGAATTTATCGGTTACTTTTTAAGCCAGATAATCGGAGCGGCGATAGGGTCGTTGACGGTAGCGTTGTTTTTCGGCTCGTTTGCCAATCTCGGCGCGAACACCGTTCAACCCGCCCTTACTTCCGCTTACGGCAACGCTTCCGTCTGGGTCGCTCTCGCGGTGGAAACCTTGCTTACTTTCGCTTTCGTTTTCGCAGTGCTGGGCGTAACCGAAAAGACCGAAAACAAACTCGCCACTGGAATAACGATAGGGCTTGCTCTTACTATGGTCCACCTTCTCGGTATCCGCCTTACGGGTACGAGCGTAAACCCTGCGAGAAGTCTTGCGCCCGCTTTATTCGAAATGATTGCCGGCAATTTCGCTCCCATAAGTCAGATATGGATATTTATCGTAGGTCCTATGTTAGGTGCTGCGCTTGCGGTAGTTTTATTCCGAATTTTGTGGAAATGCCACTGTGACGGCGACGCTTGCGACTGCGGCGAAAAATGCGACTGTAAGTAATTTAGGGTATCCGAAATAAAATTTTAAGGACACTAAAAAAGCAAGTTCTTTAATCGTTAAAGAACTTGCTTTTCGCTGTTATTATAAGTGGCTATTACAATATATCTTTCAGAAAATCGTTTACTAAATTATACGACTTTTTCCCGTCGTAAACGTAAGATGAGTGTCCTTCGCCCTTTATTATCGCTGAGCGGGAAAACTTTATATTGTTCGCTATAAATACGGTGTCTTTCAACGATACCATATCGTATTCTCCCGCCAATATATATGCGGG
>DJPE01000045.1:4100-4542 GCA_002439705.1 Christensenella sp. UBA6420 | reverse complement strand
CACGCAACGCAAGGCAACGCTTCCGCCGACGTCGCAAGGACGTATCTTTTATTCTGGCTGGCGGGAGAAATCGACGACGCTAACGAATACCTTGACCTGTTCTGCAAAAAAACCGACACCGCAAAACAATACGTCCAGAAATGGATGCCGATAGTAGCGGCTTCTCAGTCGGTCAAAGGTAACGAAAAGGAAAGAGAGTTCCTTCTCTCATGGGTAGACGTAGTAGATTACGAATAAAAGGAGAAAAAATTATGGTTAAGATTATGGTTTGTATAGGTAGTTCCTGTCATCTCAAAGGCTCTCGTCAGGTAGTGGAACAGCTCCAGTATCTCATCGCCGAAAACGGACTCAAAGACAAAGTCGAACTCTGCGGAACTTTTTGCATGGGCAGATGCCAGGAAGGCGTATGCGTGACGGTCGACGGCGACTTTTTCTCCGTGAA
>DJPE01000045.1:0-4084 GCA_002439705.1 Christensenella sp. UBA6420 | reverse complement strand
AAACGAAAAAGTTTTTTGAAGAGAATATTCTTCCGAGAGTAAAATAAGGGAGTATAGAAAAAATGGTGATAATACAAGTATGCGTAGGCAGTTCTTGTCACCTTAAAGGAGCTCCGCAGATAGTGGAACTCTTGCAAAGACGCATTGCAGAAGAAGGTTTAGAAGACGAAATAGTGCTTACCGGTAGTTTTTGCGCGGGCAAGTGCAACAGGGTAGGCGTGACTATTACGGTAAACGACGACATATATACGGGAATTACCGTCGAGAACTTTAACGAGTTATGGAACGAGAAAGTTAAACCCGCCGTCATGAAAAACAGATAACCAAGAAAAAGGAAGTAAATAAAGATGAACAAAATAACGATAATCGGAAGCGGAAGAGTAGGTTCTACGATAGCCTACTCGTTGACTTGCAGGGGACTTGCGTCCGAGATAGTAATAATAGACATCAACGGCGAAAGAGCTTTGGGCGAAGCGTTGGATATCCGTCAGGGACTGCCGTTCGACGAGCCCTGTTCGGTATACGCGGGTAATTACGACGACGCGAAAGACTCCGACATAGTAATAATCACGTCGGGTATAGCAAGACAGCCCGGTCAGACCCGTCTCGACCTTATCAAGACGAATATAAACATTCAGAAATCGATAATCCCCGAAATAGTAAAACACGCTCCCGACGCAGTTTACATAATGGTCAGCAATCCCGTCGACGTGCTTACATACACCTTCTGCCGTCTTTCGGGAATACCGGAACATAAGATAATCGGTTCGGGAACCATTCTCGACACAGCAAGACTTCGTTCGAGACTCGCCGAATACTGCGATATAGACGCAGGCAGCATAAACGCTTACGTCTTCGGCGAACACGGCGATTCATCCTTTATTCCGTGGTCGGTCGCTAATATCGCCGGCGTACCCGTGGATATGTACGAGAACGGTTTGTTCGACAAAAAGATAATAACGTCGAAAATCGACAAAGCGGCGATAGAAAAGTACGTAAGAAGCTCCGGTTCCCGCGTGATAGCGAGAAAGGGCGCGACCTTCTACGCCGTCTCCAGCAACGTATGCCATATCTGCAAAGCGGTTTTAAGAGGAACGAACACCGCAATGACGGTATCCACCCTTATGCACGGAGAGTACGGAGTGGACGACGTATGCTTAAGCACCCTTGCCATAGTCGGCAAAGGCGGCGTCGTCGGCAAAGTCAACCTGCCCCTTAACGAAGAAGAAGTGGCATCTCTCGGCAAAAGCGCGGATATATTGAAAGGAATAATTAAAGAACTCGATATAAAGGGGTAAATTCGTAAATGGACTTTCTTACGTTAAAAAAATCCAACTGCAAGAACTGTTACAAATGTATCCGCCATTGTCCCGTTAAGTCAATAAGGTTTTCGGGCAACCAAGCTCACATTATCGGCAACGAGTGTATTTTGTGCGGACAATGTTTCGTCGTATGCCCGCAGAACGCTAAGGAAATAACGAGCGAAGTCGAAAAAGCAAAAGTTCTTATACAGTCGGGTAGTCCCGTATTCGTAAGCCTTGCTCCGTCGTTTATCGCAAACTACGACGGAATCGGTATCAACGGTATGAAAGAAGGGTTGAAAAAATTAGGGTTCTGCGACGCGGAAGAGACCGCGGTCGGGGCTACTATCGTAAAGAGAGAATACGAAAGAATGTTGCGTGAAGACGGCAGAGATATAATTATATCGTCCTGCTGCCATACTATAAACCTTCTTATACAGAAATATTTTCCGAGAGAACTGCCTTATCTTGCCGACGTAATGTCGCCGATGCTCGCTCACGCGGAAGATATAAAGAAAAGGCACCCCGACGCGAAAGTCGTGTTTATCGGACCTTGCGTATCGAAAAAGGACGAAGCCGACTACTACGAAGGGATAGTGGACGCGGTGCTTACCTACGAAGAGCTTACCGAGTGGTTCAAAGACAGCGGAATAGAGCTTAGATCCGATATGGACGACACGGAAGAAAGCAGAGCGAGATTTTTCCCGACTACGGGCGGAATACTGAAAACTCTTTCGGAAAATCTCCCCGAATATCAATATATGGCTCTCGACGGGGTGGAGAACTGTATCGCCGCTCTCAAAGATATAGAAAGCGGCAATATCCATCACGCCTTTATAGAAATGTCCGCTTGTATAGGAAGTTGCGTCGGCGGTCCGGTTATGGAAAAATATCACCGTTCGCCCGTAAAAGACTATATAGCGGTATCCCGTTACGCGGGAAAAAAGGACTTTAACGTGGAGCAGCCCGAAAGTATGGAAATAAAAAAACACTTTATTCCCATCGAAAGACGTTATCCTCGTCCGTCGGACGAAGAGATAGAAAAGGTACTTCGCGAAATGGGCAAGACTAAACCCGAAGACGAACTTAATTGCGGTTCCTGCGGGTACGATACCTGTCGAGAAAAGGCTATCGCTATCTTGCACGGCAAAGCGGAAATATCGATGTGCCTGCCGTATCTTAAAGAGAAAGCGGAAAGTTTTTCCGACTGCATAGTAAACAACACCCCTAACGGACTTTTCGTACTCAACGAAAAGCTCGAAGTTCAGCAAATAAACCTTGCCGCAAGGAAGATTATGAATATCCGCGCGGCGTCCGACGTTCTCGGCGAACCGGTGGTAAGGATATTGGACCCTGCGGCGTTTATTAAGGTTTTGGAAACCAAACGTGGAATTAAGAACAAGAGAATTTATCTTGCCGAATACGAAAAATACGTCGAACAGACCATAGTTTACGACTCGGTATACCACTTGCTCATCTGCATAATGCGCGACGTTACCGACGAAGAAAACGAAAAAGAGAAGAAAGAAAACATTAGTCGTCAGACGGTGGAAATCGCCGACAACGTGGTAGACAAGCAGATGCGTATCGTTCAGGAGATAGCTTCGCTTCTCGGAGAAACCGCCGCCGAAACGAAGATAGCTCTCACCAAATTGAAGGAGTCGATAATCAATGAATGATTTGTGCGTCGATATAGGATATAAGAGCATCAACCATTTCGGGGAACAGCTCTGCGGCGACCACGTCGACGTAGTCGAACAGGACGAAAACTCCACCGTAGTGGTTCTTGCCGACGGATTGGGGAGCGGAGTCAAGGCGAGTATCCTTTCCACCCTTACGTCGAAGATTATCTCCACGATGATGGCGGAAGGACTTTCCATAGAAGACTGCGTGGAGACCATTGCCGCCACTTTACCTATATGCTCAGTCAGGGGAGTAGCTTATTCCACCTTTACCATTATCCATATCGTAAACAACAGAGAAGCGGAACTTATCCAGTACGATAACCCGCAGGTTATTTTGTTGCGCGACTGCAAAAATTACGATTATCCGAAAGTCGAAATGAACATCGGCGGTAAAAAGATATTCAAGTCGGTTTTAAAGTTACGCGAAGGGGATATTTTCGTAGCGATGAGCGACGGTTGTCCGCATGCGGGACTCGGTATGAGATACAATTTCGGTTGGAGCAGGGCGGAGATTATCGGTTTTCTCGAAACGATAGCTCACGTAGGGTACACGGCGAAGACCTATTCCACCATATTAGTGGACGAATGTAACAAACTTTACGGGTACAAACCGGGCGACGATACCACCGCCTGCGTAATAAAGGTAAGGCAGAGAGTGCCTATGAATCTCCTGTTCGGACCGCCGTCAAACCGCGACGACGCCAACAGAATGATGGCTTTGTTCTTTTCCAAGGAAGGTAAACACATTGTCTGCGGCGGAACTACGTCGTCTATCGCCGCTAAATATCTCGGCAAACCGATAAGAGCCAACCTTAACTATTTCGGCGGCGACGTACCCCCGACGGCGGAGATAGAAGGGGTAGATTTAGTGACCGAAGGCGTAATTACCATCAACAAAGTGCTGGAATACGCAAGGGACGCTCTTAGCGAAAACAAACTTTACGAAAAGTGGAGCGTGGGACGTGACGGTGCGAGCCTTATATGCCGACTTCTTTTCGAAGAAGCCACGGACATAAACTTTTACGTCGGCAGAGCGATGAACCCCGCGCATCAGAATCCCGACCTGCCGATAAATTTCAACATAAAAATGAACCTTGT
>DJPE01000081.1:56252-59446 GCA_002439705.1 Christensenella sp. UBA6420 | reverse complement strand
ATACCTCTTTCCTGCTCCTGAACCATCCAGTCCATGGTAGCTCCGCCCTCGTGGGTTTCGCCCAATTTATGAACTCTGTGAGCATAGAAAAGTATTCTTTCGGTCGTAGTGGTCTTACCTGCGTCGATGTGCGCCATAATACCAATATTTCTTAATTTATCTAACGGTACTTGTCTTGCCATTGTGTCTCCTTGATTAAGTGATTATTATTCCCGAAAAAATCGGGTTTCTTCATTAGTTATTTTTTTCTGTTAATAACAAGCAAAACGGCATAACTTATTGAATATCAACGAGATATGCCGTAATCGTCTTGTAATTATTGCCGTAATAATACTCTTTGATACTAATAACGGTAATGAGCGTAAGCCTTGTTCGCTTCTGCCATACGATGGGTATCTTCTTTCTTCTTGAAAGCGCCGCCGGCATTGTTATATGCGTCCATAAGCTCTCCTGCGAGTCTTTCTTTCATGGTCTTTTCGCTACGTTTTCTGGCGAAGAGAACGATCCAGCGGATACCTAAGGTCTGACGTCTTTCGGGACGGATTTCCAACGGTACCTGATAGTTGCTGCCGCCGACACGTCTTGCCTTTACTTCGAGTACGGGCATAACGTTTTCGAGAGCTTTCATGTATACTTCGTTGGGATTAACACCCATTTTGTTTTCAATAATTTCGAACGCGCCGTAAACTATCTTCTGAGCTACACCTCTTTCTCCGTCGTACATAATCTGGTTGACGAGTTTGGTAACTACTTTGGAATTATAGATAGGATCCGGTAATACGTCGCGTTTCGGTACGCCACTTCTTCTCGGCATTTTATGTTCCTCCTAAATTTTTGTGTTGATTATCCTGAAAAATACGGATTTATTTGGGCTTCTTTGCGCCGTACTTACTTCTGGCTTGGTTACGCTTAGCTACGCCTGCGGTATCCAACGTACCACGAATGATGTGATAACGTACACCAGGTAAGTCCTTAACTCTGCCGCCTCTTATCAAAACGACGCTGTGTTCCTGCAAGCTGTGTCCGATACCGGGAATATAAACGGTACCTTCCATTCCGTTAACAAGGCGAACACGCGCAATCTTTCTTACAGCGGAATTCGGCTTTTTAGGCGTCGTCGTCGTGACGGAAAGGCATACGCCTCTCTTTTGCGGACATTTGTCCATCATAGGAGCCTGGCTTTTCTTTACCTGACGCTCTCTGCCCTGCCTTATCAGTTGGTTAATTGTTGGCATTACTATTCCTCCTTTTGAATAGACCGAGTCAATCCGTATTTTCTTCAACCCATTTATTTTAGGACTAAACTCTGTTTTAGGCTATTTGTCTGCGCGTCCGAAATTCTTTCCGAAATTCCTTTCCCGCCGTCCAAACCGAGATTCCACTCTCCACGGCATCAGCAACTACCGAGCAGGTTTCGTCTTTTAAGGCGACGAAAGCGGAACTTTTTATTCCCTTTCTACGCGTCGCGTAATTAAGAACACACCATATCCTTCTTACGCGAATCCCTTTGCTCCTTGCGTCGATAGCCCGCCGCCGAAGTCGCTCGGGGAACGTTTTATTTTTTCGTCCGTAGGTTTTTACGCAACGGACAATTTGCCTATAAATTCTATAAGCTAAACAATTATAGCAATTAAAAAAACCGTTGTCAATCAAATGATAATCGAAAATATACGGAAAATTTGAATTATCCGAGATAATTCGCTTTGCCCTTGAACATACTCATCGCGCCGCTTTCAAAAGTGATTTCTTCTTTTTTACACAAGAAATAAACGTAGGAATAAGACCCGTAAAAGGCGTTCTTCTTTACCGTCTTGACGCTGTCGGGGAAAGTAACTTTTCCGCCGTATTCGCCCTTGACCTCGCTGCCGCCGAAAGAAGCGAAACTTTGTTCCCCTACCGTTTCGTAAAGGCTGCCTTCCGCGAAAGTAATTTCCGTTCTTGCCCCGTAAAAGGCGTTTTTGCCGATTTCGGTGACGGAAGCGGGTATGACGAGAGTTTTTCCGCGGTATCCCGCGAAAGCCCTTTCCCCTATCGAAGTAAGGAAAGTGTTGGTAAGAATTACGGTAGCGGTGCAGTCGTAAAACGCCTGCCATTCGATAGTGTTCACCGTGCCCGGCACTACCAGCGTTTCTCCGTGGTAATTGTCGAAAGAACCGTTCCTTAACGCGGAAATCGTATTGCCCGCCGCAAAAAGTACTTTGCCCGTAGCTCCGTTGAACGCGTCTTTTCTTATCTCGGTAACGCATTCGGCTACGGTGACGTCTCCTTTTATCCCGGCAAAAGCGAAACTTTCTATAATAGGATACTTATCGTCGGTGAAAGCGACGGAAACGGAACAGTTCTCGAATGCGTACGGCAAAATCTGAGTGACGCCGCTAAGTTTAAGCGTATCGTTTTCAAACGCGCAGGGTACGACCATAAGAGTAGTAATTTCTTTGTTATACAAAATTCCGTCTTTCGTCTTGTAGTACGCGTTGCCGTCGGCGACGGTAATTTTAGTAAGACTAAGGCAGTTTCTGAAAGCGTAATCGCCTATGTTTATAATGTTTTCGCCGAGCGTAACCGACTTTAACGACGTACCCGAAAAAGCGTTGGCGGCGATTTTCATTACGGGGGTAGCGTTGTATCTTGCGGGAACGACAATGCTTTCGGCGTCGCCTGCGTAACCCGTGACTATGTAGTAACCGTTTTCGCTGTCGTAATTGTACTTTATCCCCTTATCGTCTTCGATATCGGGTCTGTCGTCGGGAGTGGTAGAACCTTTCTTTATCCACTTGGCGTAAAGGGTAATATCCATAGTTATCGCGTCGGAAGTCGAAAACGGGTTCATAAACAACTGGTCGTAATACCACCCCGCAAACTCGTATCCGGCGCGCATAGGGTCTTCGGGCATGTACTTTTCTTCCTTCCCGTCTATCGTTATCGGCTCTATTACTATATCGCAACCCGTAACGAACGTCACGGTAACGTAACTCTTCGTTTCGTTCGGTTTGCATGAAGCGAGAGCCACGCTCAACAAAAGTATTAAAATAATCGCCGTTAATTTTTTGCTCATACTAAAATTATACCCCGCGGAATGGGTTATGTCAACACGAAGCGAAGCGACGAATTTCCGATATTCATCGGAGTGAATTGCCACTGCGTGGCGTTAATTTCCACTTCTTACGGAGTGGAGTTAATTGCCCTAACGGGCG
>DJPE01000081.1:30826-56212 GCA_002439705.1 Christensenella sp. UBA6420 | reverse complement strand
CGGGCGTGAATTGCCAAAATCATAGATTTCGGCGTTAAGGATAATCAATAGAGCGATAAAGTTTTTTCTTCTCTTAATATCGTCCTTAACTCAAAACCTTGGTTTTGAACTTCACTATCGCTTGCGATAACTTCACTGCCGCAACTTGCGGCAACTTCACTCAAAGTATAACTTTGAACTTCACTAAACTTACCATAACTCCGCTCCGCAAGGAGTGGAAATTAACGCCACGCAAGTGGCAATTAACGCCCGTTAGGGCATTAACGCCAAACTTTGTTTGGCAATTAACTCCGACTATCGTCGGAAACTTTTATCCTTCCACGGGTTCCGCGGTGACGGTGAGTTCCAGGACGATTTTTTGAGCTTCCTTTATATACGGATTACAGAGTTCGTCGGGTTGAGCGAAGTAGACTTGCAGACCGATATGGATATTTCCGTCGCCCGCTATGCGGAAATTTTCGTCGAAACTTACGTCGGGGACAGGCGTGACGGTATTTTCGGAAGCGTACTGCACGCCCACCGACAGCAACACTATAAGGTCGTCGGTAAGGCTAAGCGTCTGCTCGGTTCCGTCTTCAAAAGTCATTTTCGCCACGCACTTTATTTTGACGTCGCTCGGCGTACTCGTAGTCCCTTCTTCGGCGTTGATGTACTTCAATATAGCGTCGTATTCCACTATCGTAGCGGGGGTATCTATATTAGGGTCGCTCTCGTCGAGAACGTTAAAAACGGTAACGTTATTCCTTATCGCGTTCGGAGAAGCGACGGCAGGCTTCAACTTAGTGTCCGACACGTCGATATTCTCTTCAAAGTAAATTATAAGGACGCCATTGGCTTGCATGTTAAGGGTTTTGTCGGCGGAAGTTTTTGAAGTGTACCACGCGAAACTGAACCCCACGAGCGCAAGCACGCAGGCTATCGTCACCGCTATAAGACTCAATAAAAGGCTCTTTGAATTTTTCATACGCTATCCCCTGTTAATCAGTCTTACGATATCCAAACCTATCGAAAAGGAACCCGAAAACGTGGCTTTCATATATTCGTATCCGCAGTACGCAAACGGCGTGACTTCGGCGTATTTTCCCGCGGCGTAATTAGCGTAACTCGCTTCGTCAAGGAAGATAAACAAAAATTTCAGCGTGACTTTTTTCCTGACGGGGACTTTATAATACACCTTATCGCCGTTGTCGTCGTAACGCACCGCAAAGTCGTTTTCATCGGGGGCGTAAGTTTCGCCGTCTATAATAATTCTCCAAGTGAAATTTTTAAGGACGGTTTCGTCTTCTTCGCTTGAAACCCGTCCGCCCGAAAGAAGGCTTATATTCATCGTGTCTATGCTCGCCACCAGAGCGGAATTTATCTGCGTGGGAGAAAAACTTACAGTAAGATTTTTTTCCACGATATACGGAGAGTCCACTCCGCCGTATCCGTCGTCGGCGTAACCTTGCCCCGTTTGTCCCATATACGGATCGGGTACGTCGGTGTCGTCTTCTTCTATCCCCACGTCGGCTCCCTCCGCCGCGGTAATGGTCGTCGTCGTAGTATCCACCTGCCTTTGCGAAACGTACCACGCGTAAGTCGCCACGCTTAACGCAAGCGCGAGAGCGACTACCGCAATTTCTATTAAGAGCATAAGGATTTTCTTTTTCACTCCGACCGATTATCTCCGTAAGGTCATATTTATACGAATACAGTTTACCACAAAACTGAACATAAATCAATAAAATAATTCCCGACGGCGAAAACTGCAAAAAACCTGCTTTTTTGCCTGTTTTTCGTTCTTATTTTATTGCAATAACCCTTTTTACAAATCCGCCCTTTCCCGTTTTCGGAGCGTCGGTATCTCGCCTTATTTTGCCTCTTGACATTCGAATATATCGTATATATAATATATATAATTAAAAAAACGCGCTTGCATACGCACGCTTACATATTAAGTAATTATTCGCGGCAAGTCGGTAAGGGGCATGTTAAGAACACACGTAAGAAAACTTCCTTTAATAATACTCGCAATAATTATCGCGGCGGCGATGGTTATGCTCGGCGTAGTCGCGTTCGTTCCGTCTTCTTCCGTAGTTTCGGAAGCGGGAAAACTTAAAGAAGGATATTACCACAAACCCGACGACGCGACGGCTCTCGTCGTAACCGACGAAAACGTAACTTACAATTCTTCCACTAAAAAATTCAAGCTTAAAGTATCCGACCTTACTCTCACCACCGAAAACTTTTCTCTCGTGTGGGCTTCGAAAGACCGCGACGAAAACGATATGTACAAACAGAACACTTACGGAAACGGTTTTTCGGTGGAAAAAAAATACGATTACGGCGCATATAACGCTTTCGGCGGGGTTGTAAGTCTTAAACTTCCGCAAAAATTAGTCGACCTTGCGTCGTCGGGTACTCTTACGGCAAGCGTAAGCGCGTACGTCAGTATGCGAAGCACCTGGAACATGCTCGGCGGAGCCGACTACTATCTCGGTATAAAATCTGCGTTCAGTACGGTAAAAGCTCCTTCCGTCTCGGTCGACGGGGACTGGAATTCCCGACCGGGCGCGGACCAATATTTAAGCGGTTTTTCTTTATCGGACGTAAAGTCCTGTAACGACGGCAACTGGGGCAACACGGACAAAACGATGTCCGCTTCCACCGCCGTATCGGGAGCTTATCTCGGCGTAGGCATATCGGCAAAAGCGGACCATTATCCGGGGTTTTCCACCCCAGAAGTCCGCGTGACCGATATAGTAATCACCTTCTCTTACAGTACGGCGCTCAAAATAACGACAGATAACGGTTCTTTCGATTATAAATTATACGAAAACGCCACCGCCGCTTCTTCGGGAAGCGTTTCGGGCGGAACGATAGGCGCAAACGGAAATTTTACGAAAAACGTAACCAACCCTTACGCTTATATAATACTCACCCCGAAAAACACGAAAACGGGCTATCAGTTCGATCATATCTTTCACAGGCAAACAACCACGTTAAGTTACGACAAGACGGCGAACGACGCGCCGAACAGTATTCTTCTCGCGGGCATAGCCACGGTAAATTATACGCGGGCGGGAACTTACGCAGAGAGCGCGCTATACCACAAAAAAAGTAACGAAGTCTGTTTCACTCCGAGAACTTACGAAGTAATATTCCGCGCGAATAACGGAACCACTCAGCAATTTTCAAAAACCTGCAAATTCGACACCAACTACTATTTCGATAACGTAACCGACCGCTTCAGTAACGGCGGACAGTTCGGAGCGGGTTGGACGTACGAAAGCGACAACGCAAGCAGTCTCGAACTTACTTCTTCGTCTAATAAAGGTACTACCTACGCGGAAGGAGCCACGTTAAAAAATCTCTTCCCCAACCTTACCAAAAACGGCGTAATAATTTACATTGACGCTCAATGGGTGGAAGCGAGTGCGGAAAGCGACGACTTTTCTTTCGCAAACGGCGAAATCACCGCTTCCGCTTACAGCGAACTCTATTCCGACGTAACCTACACGATAACGAAAACCAAAGCGGGACACACTCTCGCAAACGTGTACGCTACTTACACGACGGGCGACCTTACGGGTATAACGATTACTCTCGACAAAAGCGGTGACAACACCTGGGTACTTTACGGTATCAGCGGAAACTGTAAAATATACGGCGAATGGCAAGCTGGTCAATACGATATTACATATAAATTACGAGAAATAGGAAAAAATTCCGACTCGGCGACGATAACTCCGGGGACAACAACTTCGGACGGCTTTACTCTCGGTAGTGGCGTAATATCAAAAGGCTACTATGGCATGACCGTAGATTTTTCTGCGTACCTGTCTTCGACTTACATAAGCGCACCGAGCAATTATTCTATCGTCGGTTTCGGTTCTTCCACCGCAGCGGGCTCATCTGTCACTTATTATACGAGCAGTAATTTATATACCGTAACCACTTCAAACACTATCTACATACGATATATCAGCAATTCTTTTAATCCGAACGTGTCTTCACCCACCATAGGCAGTTGGGGCTATCAGACGACGGAAAATACTACAAACCAAAACAGTACCGCCGATAACTATTTTTCGACCGGATACGTAGGCGCAAATACCACTTTCGGAAGTTATCTCGAAGACGCATCGTCAAAAAAAGCTCCGTCCGCAGGCAGAGCTATTTACGTAAACAAATCGAAATATTCGTTAAAAGGTAAATCGGCGTCAAACCAATATATGTTCTATAAAATTCCCGCATCGCAGCTTGGGTCGAGAGCCGTCACGAATATAACCGCAAGCATAACGAGTTGGTATTTTTCTGCTATAGACGACGAATGGGGATGGGGCGATTACTCGACGTCCACTCAAGGTTGGGCTGCGATAGCGCATAGCTCTTCAAGTTACGGCAATTCTTCAAAAGCGACTTCTTCCACTGCCGGATATAGCTTTTTCGAAAAGCTTTCCTTCACGTCGTTAGGTGACGCTTTGTCATCCCATAATACCGATAAAATATCCGTTACTAAAAGTAACAAGACCGCCGTCAGCGTGAATTATTCGAAATCGTCTTCACCCAAAACGTCAGGCTACTACTATCTCGTAATCAAAGCTCTTATCTCAAACACGAGTCCCGAATACGGCGCGGGAGCAGTCTTATTGACTTCCTGCACTCTTAATTTTACTTTCGCCGACAACACGTCGTATACCATTACGTTAGACCCCAGCAATTCCGCTACGGGAGCAAACCTTTCTTCTCATACGCAACGACAAACTTCGGACGTAAAATACACGTTACCGAAGCGACCGTCTATATGGTCTACGTTATCGGGATACGAATTCGTAAAATGGAAGGTTGGTTCTGCTTACTATGAAGCAGGAGAAACCGTTACTATCCGTAACAACACTACCATAACGGCTCAATGGCGTAAGAAAAATTATCCCGTAACGACTTTTGACGTATTTACCGACGGCGTAAACTCGGCTACGCTACATCGCAAGCAATGGTACGTTCCGTACGGCGAAAACGTAAGTTTCAGTTCGACTAACGGCGGTTCTTACGGCAACTCAAACGGTACTTACTATATCTACGCTTCCGCGGGGGGCGGAGATTATTCGGGGTTCGATTTAGGCGACAGTTATTGCCTTACTTACGATGAAGTGGGTAAAACCCAGGACTGGGACTTTTCTTCTACGGGGAAATACCCGACCACGCTACCGGGCACGAAAACGATTACTATTTCGGGAGCGACGGGAGCTATCTGGGGATATTTTATCTGGAACTTGCAAACTCCTACTACCGAAAGTAAACGCGACGCTACGGTAGATTACGGATATTCTATCGACCTTGACAGTCTGGTAACGCCCGAACACGGCAACGCGGAAGCGGAATTTTCTTTCAAGTGGACGAATAGCAGTGGCGACGAAGTAACCTTCTATCTTCCCGACAGTCACGAAATATTCGCCGTATCGGAAAGTAATTCTTACTATCAATACGTTCTTACCGCCACCGTATACCGCGGCGGCGTGGCTCTTTCCAAATCGGCTTCGGCGAACTCTTTAAGCGCGACAATAAACGCTTTACGGTTAAAACTTCAATTAAGCAGCGAAGAAGATTTAGTTTACAACGGGCAGGAACAGGAATTCCCGCTGGCGACGGTACTCGACGAAGATTATTACAAAACGGCGGGACTTACGGCAGAAGATATAGCTTATCTTAAAAGCGTATTCGAAAACGAGCTTAGTTCACGAAACGGTTATCCCTGGTTCCGTAACGATAACGGCAACAACGACAACTCGGTCTGGAAATACGGACTGTATGTAAACCTTATAGGTTTAGGGTATATAGATGCGTTAAGCGGAAGCGCTTCTCCCGACGACAACTTATATGGCGGCACTCTGAATAACGGCGTAAGACTATTTAAGGACGCGGGTACTTATTTCGTAAACCATATCGCGTTAAGGCACTATTTGCGTACCGACACGGCAGACCGTGCGGAAACCACTTCCAACACAAATTACGTCTGGTCTGCCAACGACTCGCAGATTATAGAAACGAACAGCGCGGATTCTTCTTCGGGTACTATACTCGCCGTGATAAACCCTGCTGCGGACCTGACTTTATACGCCTTTTACACACAACAGACTTTCGGTAAATTCAGCGACAACGACAGATACTCCCTATCGATATCCGCTCTCGACGGAAACAGGTTCGACCTTAGTCAAATCACGGTCGAAGAAGGGAAAAACATATTCGACGTGTGGTATCTCGGCATAAGCGGTTTTCTCGGCGAAGACTACGACGCGTATTCATCGGATATTGCGGCGGGACTATCGAGAAAATACCTTGCCGACTCTTCCTACGCTCTCATTCACGCGGCGGGTACTTACGACGCATATTTACCATTTATTACCGAAGGCAACAAAGGAAGTTCCCGCGCGGTGTTCTCCTACGCGGTACTCAATAACTACGGCGTAAAAATATCGTCCGCTACTGCTTCCTACGCGGCGGAAAGCAATATAAAAATGTACTGGCTCGATATAGACGGCAACGTAATGAACCCGTCTAATCCGTACGATTTTACTAAGTCGATAGAAGATTTCGCGGGCGTGGACGGAACTTACGTATCCGGCGTCGTCAACAACTATGTTATTGTTCCGAAAGACATAACTTTGGAATACACGGGCGAAACCACGTTCACTTACGACGGAGAACTGCACGGACCCGACAACGTGGTCAGTAACGGTCTTCTCGACAGAAGCAAGTTGCAGGACTTCGAAACCATCTACGGAGTAAGGTTTAATCTCTATTTTTACGGAATTCCGCTCCCGAAAGACTGGGCTGCTTTATCGCAGGAAGCCAAAGACGCTTACGTAAAGAACAATAAAGATAACAAAGTTATCGTAGGAAGCGGCGAAGACAATTTCGTCACGGGAATTTCCAAAAACTATATATCTTTCCTTGAACGCAACGCGGGTAAATACGGCGTAGCTGTGGTAGGCACTGCCTATTGCGACGCGAACGGCGAATTCCACGACCACGAAAGTTACGTTCTCAGTACCGATTACTTCTACATCGAATGGGAAATCCGCCAAACGACGGTTTCGGTAGGAATGACCACGACTTCGCAAAGGTTCGGCAATACGAATTACGGCGGAATTATATTTACTTTCGACAACATAGTTTCGGGCGATCAGATCACTCTCGGCAGCGTGACTTTAAGTTACGACAAAGTTTCTTCCGGGTATTCCGCAAACGATTATTTCAGATACGTAGGTCTGACTGCTTCCACCGTGATAACGAACGGTTCCTACTCCCTTTACGGTAGCTACGTCGGCGTTTACAGCGTATCTATCGCCAATCCGTCCACGGTGACGGACACCGCTTCTTCGGGGCTTTACGGCGACAGCTACGGCAACAACTATAACTTCGAAAAAGCCTACTCGAACGAAATCGAAATCACCGTCCGCAACGTGACCGCGGGAGCGTGGGAATACACCGTCGACGGCGGCAAGACCTATTCCGCCACCAAACCTACCGACTGGACGTACGTTTACGGCAAGTATAAAGGCGTAAGAATTACTTTAAGCGATTTCTCGTCTGCCGACTTCCTTACTAACGATATTTCCGCAAAAGCGGGCGCAAACATTACCGCAGCGGAAATAAGGGACATAACGAAAGTAACCCTTAGTCAGGTACTGAGCGGAGCTTTGACCGCGTCCGCCCCCGTAGTGGACGCCGTTCTCGGCACGGTGACGTACGCCTTTTACGCTTACGACGCGGGAGAATACGGCGTAACGATAAATTCCGCTGTTAACTACACGGGTTTCGACGGAAACGTTTACGGCAATATGCAGATAGAAAAAGCCGCGTCGGTAACTTTCACCGTCGAGAAAAAACTTATAGTAATCACCTGGGAACTGGACGGCGAAGCAAAAAACAGCGTAGTCTACGACGGACTCAAACACACGGTCGTAGCTAAATTCGGTTATTCTGCGAGCGGAACCTTCAATACGAGCGACAATCTCGTATATTACGACGATTACGTAAACGAACAGAAAATTTACTCGAAATACGACAAGCAGGGCGAAATTACCCTTTCTTACACGGGCGCGAGAGAAGCTACAGACGTAAACTACAACAAGGCTACCGACACGGACGACTTATATGTTTGTTACGTCGCTCAAATCAGCGGAAACTACGAAATAACTTCAGAATCGCGACAAAAAGAGTGGAAAATAACGAGAAGGTCGTTTACTATGACCTTCGCGAACGCGGGAATAGACTACGTCTACGACGGCGTGGCGAAGTCTGTTGCGTTAAACCTTAACGGTAACGGCGTAGCGGTATCCATAAGCGACTTTTCCAACGTAAGTTTCGACACGAACGCTTCTTTCGACCGTTCGACGAAGACTTTTTCGGCGACCGACGCGGGAATTTATACTTTCGCTTACGACGCGGGCGACAACGGCGTCAAGGTGGAAACCAACTGGATTCTGACGGGTTCGGCTAATCTTACCTTATTCGTTATTACTCCGAGAGTAGTCAAGGTAAAATGGAACACTCTTACTTCTTCTTACACTTCAAAAGATATTAAAGAAACTTTCTATCCGTCTTTCGACGATACCGTCGACAAGGGCGATTTAGGGTTCGTTTATTCCCTTTCTTCCGCAGACGGACGGATAGTCCACGCGGGCAAATACGCTATTACGATAGTTTCGCTCTCGTCTGCGAAAAATAACTTCGTTCTGGCAAGCGCGGACGATACCCCGTGGTACGTAAGTTACGACCCGGCGTATTACACCGACTCTAATTCGATAGCTTCTTACTCTAAGGAAGTCGAAGTTCTCAAAGCGAAAATTACTCTCAACGTTTCCGCGTTGGAAGACTTTTTACGCGACGTAACCTACGACGGGCAGGAACACGGGTATTCTCTCGAAGCTATCTACGACGGATACGTAAAATCCTTACTTTTATGCGACGACGACAAGAACGGCTACTCTCTCGACGGTAGTTCCGTAGTCGGTAAAAACGTGGGTAACTACGTCGTGACGATAAACGGATTTAACCCCTACGACGGATATTTGGACTACGAATTCAACCAAAGCTACGAAAAAACCTGGTCGATTACGGCAAGGGAACTTACCTTTACTTTCGCCGAGTACCACGACGGCGGCAACGCGTACGTTTACGACGGCAACAAGCACGGATATTCTTTAACCGTCGGCAATATGGTTGCGGGAGAAAGCCTTACTCTTACTTTCGTCGGCAACGGCATTAACGTAACTTCCCCCGTAACGATAACCGCGGTAAACGGTATCGTTCTTTACGGTACGGCGGCGGGCGAATACGGAATATCGAATTTCGGAATAGAAGATTCTTCCGTAGGTAACGTAACTTTCCTTGCGAACAACTATTCTCTCCCGTCCCCCGACCCGAGCAAAACTTGGAGCATATTAAAAAGAACGGTAACTATAGAGTGGAAAAACACTTCGGTAACCTACAATGCGAAACAATATACTCCCGACGGAAGTAACAGGGGCGTTTACGCAATAGTCACGAATAACGTAGGAGAAGACGCGGTCGTGCCGTCCTACGGCGGAACTTATTCCGCAACCAACGCGGGTACTTACACCGTAAGAATATCCGATTTAATCGGCGCGGATAAAGATAACTATAAAATAGAAGGTTCTTTATCCACGGTATGGACGATAGAAAAGAAAACCGTTACCGCATTTATCTGGTTACTTGACGGCGAAACGATGCCTACAGACAAGTCGGTAGTTTACGACGGAGCTACGCATCAGGTGACCGCCGTTCCTACCGCGGGAGCTACCGCCGACGACGACGGCAAGATTTACGACGGGGACAGCGTTAAGTTCTCTTATTCCGCCGCGACGGGATACGCCGACAAGGCTCTCCTTGCGGGGACGTACGTAACCCTTATTTCCGACGTCGACAACACCAACTACAAGACGGGCGATAACGACCTTTCGGTAAGTTGGAAAGTTCTTCCCCGCACCGTTACCGCGTCGTTTACTACCGACTCGACCGACTTTATTTACAACGGCAGCGAACAGGGACTTACCCTTACTATAAGCGGTTTCGTGAACACCGACTATGGCACTAACCTTAAATTCAAAGTAGATACCGACACGACTAACAACGCCGTTTCCGCTTCGGGCACTACTTACAGACATACCTTAAAAGCCGTGAACGCGGGGAGTTATTCCGTAAGCGTATCCATAGACGAAACTTCTGCCCGTTACGACTGTTACGTTCTGAGCGGAACGGTTACCGACTCGTTTGAAATCACGAAAAAGACGGCGACTCTTATCTGGAATCTCGACGGAAAGACCGTTCTTTCTGCGGAATACGACGGAACGGAACACACGGTGACCGCGACTATCTCCAACTTAGCCCTGACTACCGACGCGTGTACGGTAATCCTTGTCGACAACGTAGCGATAAACGCGGGCAAGTATATAGCGAAAGCGGTGGGATTAAGTAACGAAAACTATTCGCTCGACGGAGAACCCGTCTGCGAATACACGATTACTCCGAGATTACTCGAAATTTCCTGGGAACAGTCCGCCGAATACGTTTATAACGGAAAATATCAGTCCGATACCCTTTCGGTATCCCGACTCGTAGCTTCCGACGAAGTTATATTCAGAATATCGTTCTTCACGGGCGGCGTGGGAGGAACTCTCGTAAAGACTTCTTCCGTAATTAAAAAAGGTTCGGTTTCCACCACTCTTACCGCGGCAGACTTTGCCGCGACTATCGACGCGGGAACTTATTACGCGGAACTGTCTTCCGTCGTTTATAATTCCGACGGCGAAAAGAACGGAAACTATTCTCTCCCGACTTCTTCGGAAGATTCCGTAACGAACTTTACCATAGGGCAATCGGCTCTCGTACTCGGCGAATGGAACTATTCCGACGGAACAAAATCGGGCGTTTATAACGCGGACACGAAACTTATTTACAATTCAAAAGAATTCGTACTTACTTCTTCCGTCGTATCGTCTTCGCTGTTTATCCGCGACGACACGGGCGTAAAGGACGAAGTAACCTTAGTTTACGCAAACAACGTAGCAAAAAACGTGAGCGCGGGCGGTTATCACGCGACGGTAGCTTCCTTAGCGGGAACTTACGCTAAGAACTATTCAATCCCCGCGCAAGGAAACGCGTTGGATTATACGATTTTACCGAAAGAAGTCACGATAATCTGGACTCTTCCGTCCGACCTTATCTATTCGGGAACGACTAAGACCGTGACGGCTACCGTAGCTTCGGGAGCTACCGCGGACGACGACGGAAAGATTTATACGGGCGACGAAGTCACCGTCACCTTAACCGACAACGCCAAACGAAACGCTTCTTCCTACCTTGCCGTAGCGGTATCGTTATCCAACCCCGACTACGTTATAGGTACGGGCGAATACGCGGAAGGAAACGAGTCTAAGGAATGGACTATTCTCCCCCGCCCCGTAGCTCTGTCCTGGTCGGCTACGTCGCTCGAATACGACGGCGAAGAAAAGGTAGTCACGGTAATATCCGTCCTTAATCTCGTCGCGGGCGATTCGATAAAATTCGTATATTCGGGCAATAAGGCTACCGTAGTGGGTACTTACACTGCAAAAGTAGAATCTTTGGACAACGGCAACTACACTCTCGACGGCGGTACGGACGTAAGTCACGAATGGACCATTACGCCCGTCGTACTCGGTTTCAGCTGGTCGGGCGGCAACGGACTTATTTATAACGGCAATTCGCAAGGGCTTACCCTTACCGTAACGAAAATTGCGGCAAGCGACCTAAATAACCTTGCCCGTCTTAACCTTACGGTCGATTTTGCCGAAGATACCGACTTTATATTGACTCCCGACTCATTCTCGGTGGTCTTCACCGCCGTGAACGCGGGCGTTTATCCCGTAACTATCACGAAAATAACCGGCTCTTCCGCCGATAACTACGCTTTACCCGACAACTGTTCGTCTTCTTTCTCGATAGCGAAACGCACCGTTACGGTAAGCTGGAGCGGCGGAGAATTCGTTTATTCGAAGAGCGAAAAGACGGTATCCGCTACCGTAACCAACGTAGTAGACGGCGATACGGTATCGTTAAGCTACCGCACGAAGAGTCAGAAAACGGACTGGACGAGCGGCAACGGAGCTACGAGAGCCGACTCCTATACTACCGAAATCATTGCTGTATCCGACGACAACTACTCGATAGACGGGGCGACTAACCTGTCCTTATCGTGGGTAATAAATCCGAAGACGGTAAATTCTTTTGAATGGGAACTCGACGACGGAACGGTTTATTCGGTAATTTACAACGGAGCCACGCATACCCTTACCGCTTCCGCCGTAAGCGGAGCGACACAAGACTCCGACGGAAAAATTTACGACGGCGATACCCTTACTCTTACTTATTCCGCTTCCGTAATAAACAACTACGGTATTTCTTCGATAGCGGTCAATTCCGCCGTAAATGCGGGCGAATACCGAGTGATAATCGCCGACTGCGGCAACACGGACTACGTTCCCGGCGACGCTACGCAGGACTTTACGATAGAAAGGCGTACCCTTACTTCTTCGGTAGCGGACTTTACCGACACCGCATTTATTTACGACGGCGATACGCAGGGGCTTATAGTTTCGCTCGGCAATATAGTTTCTTCCGACAACGACAACGTTAATTTAGTCCTTACCGTAAGTTCCGACTTTGCGGGTACTACTTACGGAGCTGAAAGGTCGGGGGCTGCTTACAGTCAGAAGTTCGTCGCAATCGACGCGGGGACGTATACCTTTACGTTATCTCTCGGCGGAAACCGTAAAGACAACTATATTCTCGCCGCTATTACTCGTGAATTTACGATTATTAAGAAGGATATAACCACCGAAATAAGCGCGGAAGTGCAACGCGACAGCATAATTTATCGCGCGGAAGCGATAACGGCGGACGACCTTAAAGTAACCTTCGGCAATCTCGTCACCGGCGAAAGTCTTACTCTCGACGACGGATTTACGGTAACTTACGTCTATAACGGCGTTGTCCTTAGTTCCGCTCCCGTAAACGCGGGCGATTACGTCGCGAGAATAAGCCTTACTTCCACCGTCACAAACTACGTTCTTACCGGTACGACCGAATTCGACTTCTCGATAAGCAAATACGAAATTACTCCCGATATGCTCTCGTGGTATCTTAACGGTACGGCGGTAAGTCTTACTTCGTTAAGTTTCGTCGCGGGCGAAAACAAATCGGTCACCGCTTCCGTTTCCGATACGATATTCAACAAAATTTCGGGCAAAACGATAAGCTATAACTATTTCGGGTTCTGTAACTGCGGACTTAACGCGTCTTCCGATACCGACTCAGGCGTTCACGCCGACCATCAATGGCTCGACGTAGACGGCGCACTCCGTTCCGACGGTCCCGTTCATGCCGGTCTTTACTGGACTCTCCTTACCCTTTCGGGCGGCGACTGCGACGACTTCGCTTTCGTCGGTTTCGAAAATTACGGCAACTCTTCCTACTTCACGGAAGAAAACGGTTCGGTTTACCTTACCTGGTACAACAACCCCGACAATAAAGCTATCTCTACCGCTCTCCCCGCCGTCGGCGACAACGTAGCCGCGGTAAGTTTCGGCGTGGCAAGAAGCAGACAGGGCTTGGTAATAGAACCTACCGACGAAAGTCTGCCGTATAAGGGTAACTACTACACGACGGAAGACGGTCTTCCGAAAGTAAGCTCCGCCGCGGATATAAGCAAAGTAAAAGTCATCGTCAACAACGTGTCCTACACCTACGCCGATTACTCTTCTTCTTCGGCAAAGATAGTCAGGAACGCAGGAACGTACGCAATAATAATCTACGACGAGAGTGCGGGAAGCGGCGAAGTAATAACCGACTGCGACTTGTTCTCGGATAACGCTACCTTGGAACATAACGTAAACCTGTCGATAACCCGCAGTAAAATAACCGTAACCGACCTTGCCGAAACGGCGTGGTCGAAAACTTACGATAAAACCGTTGCGTTCGGTTCTTTCTCTTACCTTACCGACGTCGCGTTCGATAAAGATAAGGTAACCGACGGCGTGATTACGGGCACCGTAGCCACGGTAAACGCGAAATATTCCGACTACAATGCAGGCAACGTCAACCTTACCTTTACCCTTAGCGGAACCGACGCAAGCAACTATTATCTCGTGTTCTCGTCGGGCGGAGAACTTCTCGACGAAAATCTCTATACGGTAAATCAGAACGATTACGTCCTTGACGACGGTTTGGCTACGATTTCGCCGAGAATAATAACCGTAGCGGGTAAAGCGGATAAAGTGTTCGACGGAACGAACGCTCTCGAAATAAACATAGTAAGTCAGGATATAGTTTCGGGCGACGTAGTAAACGTAGTCGGCACTTACGAAAGCGAACATGCAGGAACGTGGGCTATTACGATTTCGTCCGGCAATCCGAACTACGAAATTTCTTCCGACCTTGCCGCGACGGGTACTATAAGCAGGAAAGAACTTTCCGTCGAATGGACCGACGGCGGCTCGTCCTACGTCTACGACAAGCAGTCGCACGGCGTTACCGTCCGCGTAACGGGAATGGTAAGCGGATACGAAGAAAGTATTTTCGTAGTCGGCAACAATATAGAAGACGCCGTTCTCGAAGCTCCGAACGCCGAATTTACGGCGGTGGACGCGGCTTACTATTCGGTTTCGCTTTCTCTTAAACAAGACTCAGATTACTCTTTCGCCGACGCTATTACTTTCGCGGAATGGACGATAACGAAACGCCTTCTTACCGTGTCCTGGATAAAAGATACCCTTGCCGACGGCAAATTTATTTATCCGTGGGAAAACTACTCGGTGACCTATTCGGGCGTTACCCGTTCGGTCGTTCCCGTTATCGACGACAATATCGTAGTTTCGGGCGACGAAGTTTCCCTTACCGTGACGGGTTCTGCTTACACCGACGCGGGCAATTACCTGTCAAAAATAACCGCTCTTGCGGGAGCAGACGCGAAGAACTACTCTTTACCCGCGGTCACCGAACAGGCGTGGGAAATTAAACAAGCCGAAATAGTGGGAATAACGATGTCTTCCGTTACCGCCGTTTATAACGGAGCGGCACAGGGCGTGGAACTTAATTCCTACCTTACTCAGCACGGAGAACCGATTAACGCAATCTATTCGGGCGGTTCGGCAAAAACCGCTTCCACCATAAACGGTAACAACGCTATAATCGACGTAGGCACTGCTACTATAACGGNNNCGGTAAACGTGGCGGAAACGAAAAATTATCTGCCCCTTACGGGAATAACCGCTACCGTTACGATAACGAAAGCCGATATAACGGGACTTACCTTATCTTCCCGCAACGAAACCTATGCGAAAACCTATTATTCGGTAATTCTTAGCGGAGAATCCACTCAGTACGGCGACTCGATAAGCGTAACTTATACCATTAACGGAGCGGACGGCAATTCCGCGATAAACGCGGGTAAGTACGCCGTAGTAGCCACGATAGACGCGGGCGACAACTATAAAGGTCTTACCCTTACCGCAACCCTTAATATAGCTAAAGCCGATATATCGGAAGACAGAATAACGGTAATATCCGATTTCGGCTCGAAGACTTACGACACGCAGTATCACGGCGTGTCCATAACGGTACTTAATAACGAAACGCAGTACGGAGAACCGGTAACTATAACCTATTACGGCGGCGAAACCGACGGTCTTGCGAAAAACGCGGGGGTTTACGAAATCAACGCGGTGGTTTCCGCAGGCGACAACTATAACGACTTTACTACCGAGTCGTCCACTCTTACGATAGTCGCTAAAAAGATAGCGTTGACTTACGAAACTAACGACTTTACTTACATAGGAGCGGTACAGACCCCGTCGGTAACCTTTAATACGGGAGCTACATTAGATACCGACGGCAAAGTTTACGACGCGGATTCCGCTATCGTAAGGCTCGCCGTATCGGTTTCGGGTAAGACGGGAGAAGCTACCGACGATACCGTGTTCCGCGACGCGGGCGATTATATATTGACGGTTTCGTTTAACAGTAACAACTATATCCCCGACGTTTCTTCCGCGGAATACACTATAAAACTTGCCGAAATAACCGGCTTCTACTTTAAGGACAACGTAGTAACTTACAACGGACAGTTACGCTATCTCGGAATAAACACCGACGACGCTGTTAATACGAACTTACTTAAAGAAGTATCCCTTCTCGCAAGCGACAAAGGTACTGTGGAGTATTCTTACAACACCGTTTCCATAGACGGAGAATACCTTACCGTCTTTAACGGGGTCAAGCAGGCGGGAGTTTATTTCATAAAAGCCGTAATAAACGCCGGCGGCAACTACAAGCCGTGGTCTGCGAAAGCTACCCTTACCGTCAACAGAATCCGCCTTACCGGCTTCGAAGTATCCGACGAAACGGTAACGTTCGACGGTTCTTACCGCACTATTACCGCTACGGTAAATCCCGCGCAGGTTAAAGACGGACTGTACTATTCCGCTCAGGGCGACCTTGTTACCGTTAAGTATTCGGTATCCGCCGACGGCAACGACTATTCCGACGGTAACGGCGCAATAAACGTAAACCTTATCGGCGGCAACGTCGCTCCGTATATAATTAAGGTAAGTTTCGTTCTTGCCGACGACGTCGTCGACAACTATTACGAAAACGACCTTACTATTTCCGCAAAACTTACGATAAACCCCTATTCTCTTACGGGAATAGAACTTACGGGCGGCTCGTTCGTTTACGACGGAATTTCGCACGAACCCGTCCTTACTTTGCCGACTACGAGCGGATATCCTGTATATAACCTTAACGACGGCGTGCTTACCGTTATCCTTTCCGACTCGCACAACGGCGGCTTAGGCGACACCTTTACGGTAGTCCGCACGGGCGAAGAAGCTCTCGACGCGGGTCAATACGTTCATACCGTAAGCATAACGCCCGACTCTGCCATCGAAAGCAACTACGTTTCGTTTGCCGGGTTAAGCGCGACGGTAGTCGTTTCTCCCGCGGTAATTGCCGATAGCAACGGCGACGGACTCTCGCAAGGGAAAAACGTTTTCTTCAACGACCATACGGTGACGTACGACGCTAAAAGATTCTATCCCGTTATTTCGTCGACTTCCGACGGAAGTATTCTTACCGACGACGGTAGCTTAATGCTTCTTACGAAAACTATTTATCCGTCCGGCAACCCC
Organism: Christensenella sp. UBA6420; assembly: GCA_002439705.1. Taxonomy (GTDB): domain Bacteria; phylum Bacillota; class Clostridia; order Christensenellales; family DTU072; genus CAG-1782. The sequence continues at coordinate 38,981 of DJPE01000081.1, read as the reverse complement.
GCTCACTCCGACGTGGCGGAAATATCTTACCTTTGCGACGGAGCTAAGTTTAACGGGGCGTCCGACGCGGGTTCTTACACGATTACGGCTACTATAAGCCACAAAAACTACGTTTCCGTCGTGCTTACGGCAAACCTTACCGTAGAAAAAGCCGATATATCCTACTTCTTTACGGGAGCGGAGCTTACTTTCGACGCGCGCACTCACTACGCCGCCGTAAATTCCGATAACGCGTATCTCGACGACGGCAGCGTCACGCAGATAAACCTTAAAGGTTCGGACAAAGCTACCGTATCTTACGTTTACGAATCGGCAAATAACGGCGAAGGTACTTTCTTCGGAGCGATTAACGCGGACGTATACGTTATTACCGCCACCGTGACGGTATCGGGGTCGGTCGGCGGCAACTATAACGTCTGGGGACAGAATAATTCAGTGACCGCCACCTTAAAAATACTCCCGTACACGTCTTCGGTAGTATGGAGTTCGGGCGTGTCGGAAAGGTACGTTTATAACGGTTCGGACAGAAGCGGAGCGATTACCGCTACCTTCATCGGAGCGGACGGACAGAGTAAATCTCTCGTAATATCCTATCTCGGCGTATCGGGCAAGGCTACGGGCGAAAACAAGTTCCTTAACGCGGGAACTTACACCGTGACCGCTTCCTGCTCCGCAAGCGACGCAAACAACTACGTTTTCGACAACGAAACGACGGTTTCCGTCGATATGTTGAAAGCCGACGTTACTTTATACCTTATTTCCACTTCCGCACAGTACAACGGCAACGTTCGTTACTTATCGGTTTCTTCCGTCAACGCTTCGGCAATAACCGACAGCCCCGTGGAAGAAGTAAAATTGTTCCTTAACGATATAATAGCGATAAAGTACTCTTACCTTAACGCAAACGGAGAAAGCGACAAGTATATGACTCCTGCGGGCGAAGTAGTCCTATCCGTCGGCGCGCGCAACGCGGGTACTTATACCGTAACCGCCGATATAGACTTAGGCAACGGCGAATCCAACTTTAACGACTGGGCTAATCCCCTTACCGCGACCTTTACCATAAACAAACTTCAACTTACCNNGTACGGGCGGTTCTACCGAAAAAGTTTACGACGGTACGGACGAAGCCGCGATAGGCGAAATTACGGGACTTGCGGAAGCCGACGCAGGACTCCTTGACTTTACCGCTTCTTACGACTCGAAAAACGCGGGCGAAAACAAGGCTGTTATAATAACGGCTATCCCCGCAAGCGGATACGAATATCTCGTCAACAACTATATTCTCCCCGCTCTCTCTTCGGGAACGATTACTAAAAAGGTTTTGTCCGTGTCGGAAGACTTCTACTCGTGGCAGAAACACTACGACGGCAACGTAAACTACATAAATAATCCTTACGGTCTTGCCGAAAGCAACGGTCTTATATCCGGCGACTCGGTGACTTTGTACGCTTATTACGACTCGAAGAACGTGACCGAAGCAAAGAAGGTACTGTTCAGCCTTTCGGGTACCGACTCCGATAACTATTCTATAACCGACCTTGACTTTACCGCCTTTATGGAAGAAAACGACGTTTATTTAATTCTTCCCGCGTCCACTTCCATAAACTGGTCGCAACAGAGCGTCGTTTATTCGGGTATAGAAATGTCGATAACGGCGTTTATAAGAGCGGTAGGCAGCGACATAACTGCCGAAAACAAAGGTCAGATTATCTTTGCGGTAACCTTGACTATGATAAAGGACGGCGACGGCAATTTGCTTGCTACTCCCGTAACCGACGCAATCTACCGCAACGCGGGTACTTACGAAGCGACAGTGGATATAGAAAAGAGCGGTATAACCGACGACCACATATTGACCAACTACGGTATAGAATCGTCTGCGGAAACTTTCGTCATCTCCAAAGCGCAAACCGCCGTGAACTGGTCGGGGCTTGCCGCGAAGACTTACGTTTATAACGGAACCGACCAAGGCGAAAACGTATCCGCTACCGTAAGTTTAAGGGGCGACGACATAACTGCCTACGAAAACGTAAATTACCTTTCCGCTACCTTTACGAAAGTAAGCGACGGCTCGACGGCTGTCTTCCGTAACGCAGGCACTTACAATCTCGAAGCCCGCTTTACCGTAGCGGAACTCGAAAACAACTACTCTCTCGGCGACAACGTCCGTCAGCTCACGATAGAAAAAGCGTATATCGACAATATTTTCTTCTCCGGTTCTTACGGTTGGAAATATAAGTCGGGCGAATCGAGATACTTCTTCGTTTCTTCGTCGGAAGAAAGCGACTTCTTACTCTGGACTACGACGGACGGGGCGTTCTCTGTCGGCACGTCGTTTACTTTCCCGTTCGACCCGGATCTGGCGATGCCCGTAATTTACTCCGGCGGCGAAACTTCTCACGCAAGCGTAAACGGCAATAACGGCGTCAAGAACTACGGCGAAAAAGGTATCTACAACGTGACCGCCCGCGTGGAAGCCACCGAAAACTATTATTCGTGGAGCGGAACGGTGGTAGTCACCATCGAAAAGGGCGATATAGAAGACGTGGATATGAAAGGATATTCCGTCGCTTACGACGGAGCCAAGCACTACGTTTACGCCTTTAACGTAACTTCCGGCAGTACCTACTCTTCTACCTTTACCGAAATTAAGGCGGCGGACGGAACTTCTCTCAACGCAGCCTACAATATAGCGATAGGTCAATATTTCAACGAATCTTACAACGCGGAATATTCACTCGCCGCAAACTACGCTACCGACGCAGGTATCTACGTCATAAACGCGACTATACGCGACTCGTCGGGTAACTATAACGACCTTGTCATCGACGACGTTCAGCTTATCATAACGCAAAGAGAAAGCTCGGTAACGTGGGAATACGACGACCAGGCGGAACCCGACTTTACCTACGACGCAACCGACCAGACTCCTTACGTCAAGGCTCGTATCCTTAAAGTAAACGAAGAAGGCTCGACGAGCAGAAATATTTATCTTGCCATATCCGTCCTTCTTACCGACGAAATCGACGTGTACGCCGATCTGAAGACGATATTCGCGGTGGCGGGCAATTACGAATTCACCGCGTCGTTCGACGAAACCAACGCCGAATACGAAAAACTCCGCAACAACTATTCTCTTACCAACCACGTCGTAAACGTGGAAATGAAAAAGTATACCGTTTCCATAGAGTGGTACTACGACTGTTCGCACGGACAAAACGTCGTCTACAACCCCGACGAACCCTGCGTGTACGACGCAACCACGCACGGAGTTAAAGCCGTAGGTATCGGCTTGCTCGGAGCGACGATGCCCATAAAGGCGTCCGAACAGAGCGTCTTCTCCGCCGTGAACGCCGGTATGTACGTCGCTGCAATAAGCGAAATCGAAGAAGTCAACCCCGACGTAGTGACGATAAACGGAGTAGCGTACAGTCTTAAATATAATCTTAACTATCGGCTCACCGATAATACTTGCCGCTGGTCGATAGCAAAACGCCCGATATCCGTGTCGATAGACTCGTCTTCCGTCCTGAAAAAATACTACGACGGAAAAGCGTCGTTCCCGAAAGCGGACGTTCCGGAAATAACCTTCTCGGAAACGTCGGAAGACAACACCGTATCCATAATAATAAAATACGCTCTTACCGCCGCTTCCCCCTCGGAAAGTTTCATAATCTACCGCCTGACCAACGTAATCGAGTCGGATAAATCTATAATAAATCTGCCTATTACCGAAATAATCGCGAATAAGTCCAACGTACTCGCCACGAGTGCGACAATAATTTTCGGCGCGCTCGACATAGACAGCGAATACTCAAATTACACTTTCGACTCCGACGTAAGCGGTATAATTTTGCAGGCAGAAGATTTAATTTGCCCCTTGCCCATAACGGTTATGCTAAAAAATAAATCGCACGTCTACAACGGCAAGACTTTCGCAAAATCCTTTAACGAAGAGTTAGACCTGTCGGCTATCGACCTGTTCGAATTACTTAACGGCGTGAACGGCAATAAAATTGCCGAACTCGTGAAAGGCAATAAAGTCGTCGGTAACGTAAGTATAGGCGGTTACGTCGACGCGGGCAAATACACCCTTACCTTTACCGATATAACGAGCTACGACGGCGATAACGCCACTAACTACGACTTCACGGTAACCGATGCGGAATACGAAATAACACGCCGTAAAATAGCTATTAAGTACGGCGGACTGTTGCAGAGCCTTAAACAAACCTTCGTCGACGTGACGGCCACCGTCGTTCCTGCGGAAAGCGACCTAAGCGACATAGATTTCGATTTATCCGATATGACGACCGCCGAAAAAGTCGCCGCATTGGAAGCTCTCCTTTCTGCCGACTCTTTCTCGGTATCCGTAACCAACTCGTGGAAGAACTCTTCCTTTTATAAGTACGCGAGAATAGTGGGCGGCGAAAACGCAGGGTTAGACGTAACTTCCGCTAACGACAACTACGTCTTCGACCAGCCCGTCCTGCAAATAACCTTTATTAAAGTTATTGACGACTCGACGTACGCTTTCGCTGTGGAAAACGCCGACGATATAAAAAATCTCGATGCCGATTCCGTCGGTCTTACGCAGACGAGAAACGATTACGGCGTGGGCGTGATACCGTCCTACGTTCAGCAAAACGACGTTGACGGCGTAATAAGCGGCGCGTACTCTTCGATAACTTCCGTTAAAGATTTCTACGGTAACTACGACGGAAACGGTTACTTTATCCGCGGATTTAACGTTCTTCAGATAAGGGACGAACTTTCCGACGACAGGTTCTATTTCGGGTTCTTCGCAAGGATAACGGAAGGAACTATCCAAAACGTAAACTTCGCCGACGTGAACGGATACGTTTCGGGCGACGTAACTTCGACAGGTCTTCTCGCTGGATACGTCGGTCCGTCGGTAACCGTGTCTAACGTACGTTTCTACGGGACGTTGTTTGCCGATATTAACCGCGCCGACGGCAATATTGCAGCTGTAGGCGGCGTAATAGGACAGACGGAAGGTTGTTCTGTAAGTAACGTCGACTCGGCTATAAAAGTCACCGTAAGAGCGAGCGGACAAAGCGTAATCCACTTCGGCGGATTCGCAGGGCAGGCCGTAAACGGCGATTACGCTAACGTAAGAGCCTTTACCGACGCGTCCGTATTCTACGCCGCCGCGTCTTCTCTCTATGGCGGAATATTCGGCAGTAAGTCGGGCGAAAGTATTTCGGCGACGGGAATAAGCTATCTTAGTTCTTCCCTTTACGTTTACGACGGCGAAAACGCTTCGTTAAGGAATTCAGCCTACGGCAACGTGACCGACACTACGGGAGAAAAGACTTACTCCGACTTTAAGTCGTTCGCCAACGCAGACAAGACGGTAAATCTTATGGTAAGAGATTATCTTCTGCCCGCAAATAACGACGGCACCGACTCGTCGCCCGTGGAAATAACTTCGTTCCGTCAGATAAGCCTTATTACCGCATACCCGTATATGTCGTTCAAAATAGTTAAGTCCGTTACGACTCCGATTAAGATTACTACCTGTCACCGCGGTTTCTACGGTAAGTTGACTTACGCGGACGGAGCTACGCTGTACGCTTCGCACCCCTATAACACTTCCGACGTCAACCTAATAGACGCGGCGCGCGACGTTACTGTTATATTCATACGCAAGGAAAGCTGACGATGACGAAAACTAAAAAAATCGTTTTCTTAACAATATTATTCCTTATCGCCGTTACGGCGGTCTTTATTCCTGCCGTAGCCGTCGATACTCCTTACGCCGCGACCTTCGTATCCGGAGCCGTTACCGTCGAAAATACCGACGGCGGATATATTTATTTCGACGAAAAAGGCAATAATTTTTCCGCTTCTTCCTTGCAGGAAATAGCAAATTCTATCGCTCCAAACTCGACCGTATTTTTTAAGAACGTAACTTCCGACCGCGGCGTAACTTTTTCCGTTTCTTCCGTGGGTATTCAGGGAAAAATCGGTTTCACCTTGTCCGACGGTTACGGTATTACCCTTGCCGACGGCTGTCACGCGACGTTCGGGAACGCTATTATCCGTTCCGACAAAGGGGGAATCGCCGTGGACAAAAATGCCCGTTTCACCTTTTCGGGCGGGGAAATCGTCTGCAATAACGATACGGAAAAGTCTTTTTCCGCTCTCAAAGTAAGCGGCTACGCCGAAATTAACGACGGAATAATAGAATACAAGGGCGAAAGTTTCGGATACGGAATAAGCGTAACCGACGGTTCTGCCCGCCTTGTTATCAACGAAACCAACGCGGTAAAAATAACCGGCAGCGACGCACTGTGCGTAATGACGGGTACGGCTACCGTAAACGGCGGAACTTTCGACGCGACCAAATTGCCTTTATCCGAACGCTCTTCCGTCGAAATTTACAACGATTCGACGACCGAAATAAACGGCGGGGTCTTTAACTACCCCGTACGCCACAAAGGAAGCGTAAAGACTTTCCTTAATATTTCTTCCGCCGCTTCCGCCATGGTAATAGTTTCCGCCGCGAACAATAACTCTTTCTCTGTCGGGAACACCGTCGTGCGTTCTTCCGGCAAAATGTCGACTGCCTTTACCGTCGATAACGGAACTATCTCTATCGGCAAAGATAAAGACCCGGTAAGCGGATACAGGGTTACGGGGTTCGTTGCGGACGGAATTGCTTACGATAATAAATTCTCGTTTTCCGTTTCGGACGGATATTCGGAAGTCGTCCCCGCAACGTCGGACGAATACTATATTACGCTCGTTTCCGAAGATAACCTGTTCTCTTTTCTTACCGCTAAATACAATTCAATCGTTACCTTATCTTCTCTCCCCGCGCCGACCAAAAAGGGTTACGACTTCTTAGGCTGGGCGGAACGCGACGGCGACTTTTTAGTGGACGACGATATTACCCTTACCGCAAAATTTACGCTTTCGGCTCCCGAAATAAGGCTATCGGATATCGAATTCGACTACGACGGCGTTGCGAGAACTCTTTTACCCGAAGTGTCGCACCCCTTATCGGCGGAATTTACTTACCGTTGGGAAAGACTTTCCGACGGAATAAAAAGTACCGACCTTACTTACTCCGTGACGGCGGTAGCCGATAGCGGAATCTACGTCTTTTCCGCGACGGTTTCGGCTGACGGACTTACCGCCGAAAAGACGGTTCAAATCTCTGTAAAAATCAACCGTTCGGTAGCTCCCGACCGTCCGCATGCTCCCTTTACGGGCGTGTACGACCCTCAAAAGACCTTATCGTCGTACGCTCTCGAAAACGATTACCGTTGGAAAAACCCCGCGGATATACCCGTGGTTCACACCCATTCGTACGCAGCGTACTATAACCCCGACGGAAACAACTATTCCGACAGGGAACTTACGATAGATATAAATCTCGACAAAGCCACGGAAACCAACGTTCCCGTACATAAAAAGCTGACGGGAAAATACGATTCGCAAAAGACTCTCGCCGACTACGAATTGCAAAAGAATTTCTATTTTTCCGACGAAACGATAGTCCCCACGGTTAAGGTGACGGAGTACGACGCGTACTACAACCGCGACAGGGAAAATTATTACGACTATAATCTTAAAATTTCGCTCACCCTTGCCAAAGGAACTTACGACGATACGGTAATGCTCGCAAAAACGACTTTCCCGTACGGAAAATTCAAATCTCTCGCCGAATTGCAAACCTATATGGCGGCGGATAAAGTCTACGACGGATACAGACTTAACTACACTAAGTTCTTACTCGACACGACTTCCTTAACTGCGGGCGAAAACTTACTTGCCTGCGTGTACAACGCCGACTCTGACAACTACGAAAACAAATATTTTTCGTGGACGGTAGTCGTGACCAAAGCTACTTATTCCCCTGCGGAAGTAGCAGCCGTGCCGACGATAACGGGAGTTTACGGCGGAAAAACCCTTGCCGACTACGAATTGCCCGCCGATTATTTCTGGGTGGATATTACGATTACGCCTACCGTGAACGTGACGGAATATTCCGCGTACTACAATTCATCGCCCGATAATTACGAAAACTTTTATCTCACGGTGACGATTATTCTCGAAAAGGCGGTTTATAACTTATCGGATATAACTTTACCCGACCTTGACCCCGTGGTATACGACCCGA
>DJPE01000081.1:25375-30792 GCA_002439705.1 Christensenella sp. UBA6420 | reverse complement strand
CGCTCGCCGATATTATTCTTCCCGAAAACTTTTCCTGGGTTACGCCCGCCGTTACGCCTACGGTGCCCGTATCGAGCTACGAAGCCGTCTTCTGCACCGACCCGACTAACTATCTGCCGACGGCAACAAACATACTCCTTGCCGTAAATAAAGCGGCGTGTCCTACGGTAGTATTTAACGACGTCACGGTAACGTACGACGGTAAAACTCACGGCGTGTACGCGGAAAACGTACTTTACCCCCTTACCGTAACGGGATACCTGAATAACGAAAAAGTAAACGCGGGGCGTTACGCCGCGATAGCGTTTATTTCTCAGTCGGATAAAGAAAATTATACTTTGGCAGACGAGCAGATTGCCGCCTATCTTACGATAAAAAAAGCTCCGTCGGTAATTACCGTTCCCGAAAAAATTTATCTTCTTAAAGGTAACGACCTTACCGTGACGGGCAGCGTGAACAACGCCGAACAAAGCCTTATTATCCCCCGTTTCGACTCGTCCGTAGCGGGCGAATATTCGGTAATTATAAAGACTTCCGAATCGGCAAACTACCTTGCGGGCGAAAAGGCGATTGCGGTAACGGTAAACGAACGCGACCTTGTGTCGGGGAGTTTTTCTTACCCGAATGACTACGACGGAACGTATTTTTACGGAATAATCGGCGATTACGACGTGGGAATCCCGGCGGGGAGCGAAGCCGTTTTGTCAAGGAAAAAGTTGTCGAAAACCAAATCCGAACTCTGTTTATTCGTAAACGGCGCGGAGCAAGGCAAAACTTTGCGGGTAAAACTTCTTCTCCCCGACGATATGCGCAACGGCAAAATAACATTATCCGACGAAAACGGAACGATAGATTACGAAACGGAAGACGCCGTGTATGTTACGTTCGAGATAAAAAACGGTTCTTCCGTGACAATCGACTTCGTAGGCGAAAAAGATTTCGTCTGGTGGTGGATTCCCGTCGTAATAGGTGTTATAATAATTGCGGCGGCTATATTATCCATACTTATTATGAAAGGTAAAATACGCTTGCCGTCGAAGAAAAAGGAAAAAACGAACGCTTTAAGGAGTAACGATGAAAGTAACGAAAACCAAACTAAGTAAAAAGACTCTCGTCCTTCTTATCGTATTGTCTTCCGTTCTTCTCATCGCCGCGGTAGCGGGCGTAACTTACGCCGTGTGGCAGAAAATATCTTCGGCTAACGAAGAGTTGCAGGTGCCGATAGACGAATATAATCCGTCGGCTAAATATATTATTTACGCGGGGCTCGACGCCGACGGGAACTTCTCTTCCGACAGCGGAGCGGAAACCGTTTCTTACGCGGTAGTAGGTTACGGCGGGCTCGTAGCCGAACTCAATATCCCCGATAAATACAACGACTTGCCCGTCACAAAAATCTGCACTCCCTCCCCGTCGTCCGACGACTATCGCTATCGCCTTAACGGTAACCCCGTCGTCACGGAAATTTCTATCCCCGCGACTGTGACGGAAATAAGCGAAGGAGCTTGCGCGAATATGTCTTTGCTTGCCAAAGTAACGGTCCGTGGAAACGACGATACGACGATTAGTCTTAAAGACCTGTCTTTTGCCAACTGTCCGCTTCTTTTATCGGAAAACTTCGTTTGCAGCCGTCCGAGAGACGATTCTCCTACCGCTTTCTTCGGAACTCCGCTGTAATAACTATTTTTATATAAGAAAAAAGACCTTTTATTAAGGTCTTCTTTTTTTAATTTTTATTGACTTTTCTTATTATTTAGGGAGTTTTTTCGCGCTTCTTATAGCGTTGTTGACGAGTCTTACGGGTACGCCCACTATATCCCCTTCCACTACCTTTATGCCGCGGCTAAGAAGATATCTCGTTTCTTTAACGGTAGAAGCGTTCTCAACGCAGGCGGGGATACCTTGCGTTTTTGCGTATTCGGTGACGATATTAAGGTGAGCCGACTTCTTTTCGTCTTCTTCGGTATAGTATCTTGCGTCGAAACGGAGATAGTCTACGTTATATTCGGTCAGGACTTTAAGCCCTGCGTTTTCGGTATCGTCTATCATTATCTTTACGCCTTCTTCGGCAAGTTCCCTTATCGAAGTTTTGCCCCTTTCTCCGAGAGTTTCCAAAAGGGCGGCGTCGAACGCTAAACAAAGATTACCGTTGGCGGTTTTCGCAAGGTCGTAAAGTTTCTTTTTAGACTCTTCTTTCGTCAGTAAAACGGGACTCGTCCGAGTGACGTAAACGTGGTCGGGGTCGCCGTCGGCTACTTTTGCGACGTGTTCTACCGCAAGAAGATTAAGGGTAATTATTCTGTCGCTTCTTTCGGCTATCGCAAAGAACAGTTGCGGAAGCATTTTCCCTAAAAACTTATCGTTAAGGACTTGCTGAACGTTGATATAGACTACCTTGCTGTCTTCGTCGAGAGCCGCGTTATAGAAATAAACTATAGGTTCGCTTATCGCGGCGGCTCCTTTGGCGTCGTTTACTTTCTGCGTGAGTCCTTCGACGAGTTCTTCCTGCTCTACGATTTCTTCGGTAGAACCCTTTATTATCGCCACGGGGTCGGTTTCCGCTTCGTTTTCGATAGGGTCGTACTGCTCGTCGGAAAAGTCGGTTTCTTCCGGCTCTTTGTCTTCTTCTCCGCGAATAACGGCGTCGGGATTAAACGCGTAACGAGTTGCGTACGGCGTGAAAACGTAATCCTTTACTTCCTGAAAACCGTTCTTTTTAATAAATCTTTCGACGGCTTCCTTTGCTTTAAGGTAAGAACTGCCGTCGTCGCGGACTATTTCGTATTCCTTATCCTTAATTCTGATAAAAAGGGTCTTGCCGTCTATCTTCATCGTGACTAAAATTTTGTCGTCGATAAAGAAAAACTCTTCGTTACCGTCGAAACGGCGGTTTAAGCCGTGACTTTTAAGAAGATTTTTTATTCTCGAATAAGCTATCTTTATTGCGTTTTCGCTCATACGCAAGCGATTTTCAAACACGTCGGCTATTATTTCTCTTCCGTACGCGTCGAACAGACCGCTTACTCCCCTTTCGTCGGCTTTCTCTTCCGAATCGTCGTCGTTATCTTCAATATACCTTTCGAGCGAACCGTCGTCGGTAAGTTCTTCCACCGTTATATCGGTGGTTTCGTCTTCCGTTTCGTCTTCATCCGTCGGTTCTTCGTCGGTCGGTTCTTCCTTGTCCGTCGTTTTTTCTTCGGGGCGTTCTGCCGCAGTCATTTCTTCCGCGGGGCTTTTCGTTTCTGCGGTCGGGTTTTCGCCCGCGATTTCTTCGGCGGTCGGCTTAGGTTGTTCCGCGACAGTCGGCTGTTCGGGTTCGGTTATTTCTTTGTTTTCGGTCGATAAATTTTCCGTCATTGTTTCTCTCTTTTTACGGCGTGTTTGCCGTTTATTATTCTATCAAATTATATTGCGTTAGTCAATACGGGGTTACTCTGCCACTGCGTATACGGTAACGTTCGGGTACGCTACGGTAAGGATATTCGTTAAGTCTACGACGAGTTCTTTCTTTATATACGCCGAGATTTTCACGTTCGAGCCGAAAATATTTTTCCCGAAAGTCGGTATATTTTCGCACCCGAACACCACGGTACGCAACGAGTCGCAAGCATAGAACGCTCCGTCGGATATAGCGGTAAGAGACTTCGGTAAAGATATATCGGTCATACTTACGCACCCGTAAAAGGCGTTATTGCCGATTTCCGTTACGTTGGGGACAGTCGCCGTTCTTAACGAAACGCAGTTATTAAACGTAGCCGACGGCAGTACGGAAAGGTTATAATTTACTTCCGTAAGGTTTTCGCACCCGTCGAAAACGTTGTTACCGAAGTTTTCTATCGTGTTCGGTACGGTAATTTTCTTAATTTTCGCGTCCTTGAAAGCGTAACTTTCCACCGTAGTTACCGACGACGGAATATTGACGGTTTCCCCTGCGTAGCCGAAGAAAACGCGGTTTTTGAAAACGGTAACGTTTTCGCCCGCAAAGGTAATTCTTGCCTTGACGTTTCTGAAAGCGTACTCTTCTATATCGGTTACTCTTTCGGGCAGGACGATTTCGGTAAGATAGGACGCGTCTTTGAACGCTTCTCTGTCTATTCCGGTAACGCTATCGGGCAAGTTTACCGACACGCCGTTATACCCTGCGTACATACCGGCGGTGATTACCGATAACTTTGCTTCGTAATAAATTTTCGCCTGTATATCGGAAAACGCTCCGTATCCGAACTCTGTCACGGTATCGGGCAAACGGATTTCGGTAAGAGTGGTAAGCCCGGCGAAAGCGTAAGACTCGACTTTATCGAAACTTCCGCTCGTCAGATCGAACTCCGATAACGAGTAAGTCTTGTACGAGTTATCTCCCGAATCGGTGCCGAAAAGATAAGTTACTTTTCCGTCGCTTTCGCCCGAAATAATCGGTAAACTCAATTTAGTCAACGACTTACAACCGTAAAAAGCGTACTTACCGACCGTCGCGGCGTATTTATAATCGGCTTCCGTAAGGGAACGGCAGTTATAGAACGCTTCGCTTCCTATTTCGTCCACGTTTTGCGTAAATTCTATTTTCCTTAAATTAACGCAGTCGCGGAAAGCTCCGTCGGGTACGGTGGTCATATCGGTGACGGTAACGTAACGCAAACTTTCGGGAAGAGCGGAACCGAACACGTCGGTTAGTTTCCCGTTCGAAGCGGGCGTTTGTCCGAGATAAGGTAAAGTAAGTTTATTTAGTCCGTTCATTCCCCTTAACGCCCCTGCGGAAAAGTTCTCTACGCTCGACGGTAACGTAAGGCTCGTTATTTTTTCCTTACCCGCAAAAGCTCCGTCGTAAACGTACAGCGTACCGTCGGGTACGGCTACTTCGCTTTCCATTCCCTTATATTGCATAAGGCGCATACCGTCGTAAAGGTACAAATTGCCGTCGTAGACGTAAATATCGACGTCGGCAAATATCTTTTCGCCCGTCAGAATATAGTTTTTATCGTCGGTAAGGACCACGGTCACGTCGGTGAAAGTATGTTTTCCGATAGCCGTCGCGTCGGTAACGCAGTCCGCCGTCACGGTAAGCACGTCGCTGCCCGTTACGGTAGGATAAACCGCCTTGCCCGTGTAGGGAAGAAAACGACTTTCCACCGTTATATCGGATAAAGAGATTTCTTTTTTCGTAATCGTAAGCGGAACGTAGATTGCCGTGTCGTAATAGTTTTGTTCGTCCTTATTATATAACGCTCTGTACAAAGTCACGTCGCAGGTAGGGGTAGCCGACGGATTGTTCCAACGGTAAAGAAGCGGCAAAGGATAATCGGCAAGGGTCTTTTCGGGGTCGTATTCGCCGCCCGTTATAGACGGAATTTCCACTTCCGACTCGACTATTCTCGCCTTGTCTATCACTAACGTTACGGAAAGGGAAGTTACTTCTTCGC
>DJPE01000081.1:17474-25357 GCA_002439705.1 Christensenella sp. UBA6420 | reverse complement strand
CGCCGTTTCTTAAAAAGCGGTAGTTGTCGGCGAAGTCGTCGCTTACGTCAAAGTACGCCGTGACTAAGTAACTGCCCGCGTTGATAAAGCCGTTTTTATCGAGCCTTACGGCAAGATTATCGTATAGTCCCGACGCGGTGACGAACCGTTCCGTACCGTCGTAAACGTATTCTCCCGCGACGAGTTTAACTTCGCTTACGTCGAAATCTTTTCTTAAAATCTTACAGCTAAACCCGCCGTCCGACGGCAAAACGTAGTTCCTTTTAAGTTTGGAAATATAGGTTTCGTCATCCTTATCGCCGTCTTTCGGGGACCTGAACGAAAGTTTATATTCCACGGTATAATCGCCCGCGTCTTTAACGGAAGCGGAAGAAAAGTTCTTTACGCCGTTTACTATATACGTTACCGTAACGTCGGATAAGAACTTTTCGCCCTTGTCCTTGTCGTCGAACGTAAGGGCAAAAGTATGTTCCGCTCCGTCGTAAACTACGCTGCCGTTAATATATTCCTTTTCGCCGCCGAAAGTAAATCCGCCGTAATATTCGGCTTGTTTTACTATATAGGTGTAAGTTATATCGGCTAAGGGTTCGTAGTTCCGTTCGCTGCCGTCGGGCATGGTAAACGTGGCGGTGACGAGATATTTTCCGGCGTCGGTTATTCTTAAACTGTCGTAAGAAGTCTTATCCGTACCCAAACGGAACTTGATTTTCGCGCCGTCGGGGAATTCTCCGTTAAGTCCGCTCGTCGTTCCTTCGAGTCCGAAATCGTACCCGTCGCCGTAACCTATGCTCTTGCCGTTGCCGTCGTAGACGAAATCGTAATCCTTGTCTTCGCCGGTCTTCCAGACGAGAGTATTGTTGAACTTGGCTTTGTTTATCCGTAGCGTAAACTCTCTCGCTTCGGGAACGGCGTAGTTTGTTTCGTATCCGTCGAGAGCGGAAAAAGTAACTTTCATTCTGTAAGTTCCGCTCTGCGCGAAAGGTTTTTCTTCGGCGTATTTATTTTTGTATTCCGATACGGGGATATAATTTTTTACATTTTTGTCTTCGTCGTAAGCAAAATACTCCGCTTTAAGCCCTTCGCTCAACGTAAGCGACGGTAGTTTTTCCGTTCCGTCATAGGTAAATGCGGGGTTATTTACGGGGGTAAAATCAACGTTATACCCTTTCTTTTTTATGGTGAGAGTCGCCGTCATCGGGCGGATAGGTTCGTAATACCTTTCGTCCACGGTAAAATAAACTTTCGCTCCGTAAACCCCAGCGTCGGTAGCCGCGTTATTTTCTATCGTGATTTCCACTCCGTCGGGAATATCGCCGATAAGGNNATGTAAGGTCTATTCTCTTTTCCGTGCCGTCGTAGTCGAACGTAGCCGACTTGAAACTTACGTTAATAGGGATAGTAGCTCGGTTAATGGTAAGGGTAGCGGTGTCGGAAAGATAGTTTACTTTATAATTCCCCGACAAAATAACTTCCGCCCTTACCTTATATTTCCCGGGCGTAGCCGTACCGAAAAATTCTTCTCCGTCGACGTAATATTTTATCGTGGCGTCTTCGGGAATATTGCCCGATATAGATACGTTTTTTACTTCTCCGTCGTAAGTAAAGGTAGCGTCGTTTACTCTTACGTTGATTTTATCGGCGTCGTAAATTACCACCTTTATTCTCGCTTCGTACCGACCGCTTACGGCGTAAACGTATCCTTTTCCTTCTGCTAACCCCGTAAGAACTCCGCCGTCAACGCTCATTACGTCGGGGTTTTCGACGGTATAATAAATTTTCCCTTTGCCCGTCGTTTCGAAGCAGTTTGCAAGGGTGAACCTGCCGCCGATTTTTACGGCGATTTCTTCTTTGATTACCGAAAAGGAATCGAATTCTTCGTTATTATTACAGCCGAAAGCGCACGCCGCAACGACGCACGCCAACAGAATTAAAATTAAGATACGAGACGTTTTTTTCATTGTTTCTCCGCTAAAATAATATCATAGACGAAAGAAACGCAAGCGAAAAATACCACTTATTGCTAATCCAGAACGCTATGAACGAATTTGTTGAACGCGGGTCTGCCCTTATCGTCGCGTTTGAACACGGCGGTGCAGTCCAGAATTTTAAGGCAGGTTTCGCTTACGTAGTCTATAAGTCTGTCGCGAGCCTCTTCAAACGTCATTCCCGCGCCGAATTTTGCGGAAATCTGCGCCAACATTCCGATATGCTTGGACAACGCTTCGTCTTTGTTCAACGCGGCGAAGTCTATCTTTTCCTGTTTCAGAATCTGTATCATGGCGTTGATTTCTCTTTTCAGTCTGCCGGGAAGTATGAATAGACCCATAGCTTCGATAAGCCCTATACCCTCTTTTTTGATGTTGTGCATGTCCTTCGTGGGGTGGAATATCCCGTCGGGATGAGTTTCGTCGCAACGGTTGTTACGTAAAATAAGATCTAATATATACTCGTTGCCTTCTTTTCTCGCTATCGGCGTAATCGTATTGTGCGGAACGTCGCCCGTGTACGCTTCAATACCTACCGATTCGTCGGTGTATTCTCTCCACGCTTTAAGGAAAGCCGTCGCCGTGGACAGAACTTTCGATTTGTTCGTACCCTTTACGGTAACGACGGAATTGTACCAGTTCCTTATTCCGACGGTAAGTTCGGGGGTGGAAATAAATTCTTTTCTTAATCCGGTAAAGAACATCGGCAAAACCTTTTTGCCGCCCTGATAGTGGTCGTGACTAAGAATAGAACCGCCTACTATGGGCAAATCGGCGTTGCTTCCCAAGAAGTAATCCGGATACAAATCTACGAAATCAAGAAGTCGTATAAAGGTATCGCCGGTAATCGCCATAGGTCTGTGTTCGTCGCAAAAAACTATTACGTGTTCGTCGTAGTACATATACGGCGAATACTGCATGTGCCACTTTTCTCCGCCGAGAGTGACGGGGACTTGTCTTATGGTCTGTCTTGCGGGGTGCGTTGCCGTACCGCAGAAACCGAGATTTTCCAGGCAAAGTAAGCACTTAGGATATTTTACCTGTTTTGCATTTCTTTCGGCAAGAACCTGTTTCGCGTCCTTTTCCGGTTTACTTAAATTTATCGTGATGCCGATTTTACCGAGTTCTCCGTCGGCGTACCAACAAATATTTTTGGCGATGTCTTCGAGCCTTATGTACTTATTCTTTATCGAGAGATTATACAGATAATCGGTCGCGGCGCGAGAGCCTTTTTTATCGTAAATTTCGAGATAGTTTTTTATAAACAAACCGGGAGCGGGCGTGACGAAGCCCAAAATTTTGGTTTCGAACCGAAGCTGCTCGCCGTCTTCTATAATATCCTTTCCCAACGCATACTCTATCATCGGATTAAGCACGTCGTTAAGTTCTTTTTCAAGACCCTTTCTGTCGCCGGGTTCCGCTTCGAAAAGTTCGAGCAGCTGATTGCGGGCGTAGAAAGAGTCTTCGTACGTCATATAAAGATTTTGTTTCGCGTACAGCAACAAATCTTCAACTAAATTGCCGATAGTTTCCATATATACCTCTCAACTAAAAAATAACTTGCTAATGTTTATAACGATATGATATACTTTTAAGCAGTTATTATTATATCAAATAGGAGCTTGATATGGCAAGAGCTTTAAGTAAAGAATGTTTGTTGAATAATCCCCGCTTTATTAAGGAATGTTCCCGCCTGTACGGCGAAAAGTACGATTCCGAAGCCGAAAGATACTCTTCCCTTACCGAAGGAATGAACGGAAAATTGCGTTTCTTCTCCGCAAGCGGCAGAGCCGAATTTATCGGCAACCACACCGACCACAACCACGGTTTCGTCATAGCTTCCGCTATAGACATGGACGCGGTGGCGGCGGTAGAACCGTCGGACGGCGACGAAATCACGATAGAAAGTATAGGCTACCCGTCGTTTTCGGTAAAATTATCCGACGATACGATAGACGAAAAGGATTTCGGCACGAGTAAGGCTATCCTTAAAGGAGTAATAAAGGGTCTTCTTGACCGCGGCAGAAAAGTGGGAGCTTTTCGCGCGCGTATCCACAGCACGGTATGTAAAGGAGCCGGCGTAAGTTCGTCGGCGTCGTTCGAACTTCTTATTTGCGAAATCTTTAACGCTCTCTATAACGATAACGCCATGGACTTTAAGGAAATGGCGATTATAAGTCAATTCGCCGAGAACGTTTATTTCGGCAAACCGTCCGGACTTATGGACCAACTCACCGCTTCGCACGGCGGAGTAAGTTTTATGGACTTTTTCGACCCGTCCGCACCGAAAGCCAAATCTCTCGAATGGAAATTCGACGACGTAGGTTTGGTCATTATCAACTGCGGCGGCGACCACTGCGACCTTACCGACGAATACGCCGCTATAAGAAGCGATATGCACGCCGTGGCTAACTTTTTCGGTAAGAAAGTTTTACGCGAAGTGGACAAAAACGAATTTTTCGGCCGCCTGCCCGAACTTAAAAACCATTTCGACGGCAGAGCCATATTAAGAGCTATTCATTTCTTCGAAGAAGACGACAGAGTAAACTCAGCTTACGACGCTCTCGCAAAAGACGATAAGGATACTTTCCTTCGTCTTATCACCGAAAGCGGAAATTCGAGCTATGACTTGTTGCAGAACTGCTATCCAAAAGGAGATACCGTTCAACCTATTCCGCTCGCTCTCGCAATAGCGAAACGCAACGAAAAGACCTTGGCTACGAGAGTTCACGGCGGCGGTTTCGCGGGGACTATAATTTCTTTCGTCGCGAAAAAGGATATAGATTCCTACGTAGAGTATATGAAAAAGTTTTTCGGAGAAGATTCCGTATTCGGAGTATCCGTCCGCAACGCGGGCGCGACCGAACTTGTTTTGGAGGACTAAATGCACTGGACGGGAAGAGTAGACAGCGTGGCTTTCACGATATTCGGACGCGACGTCGCCTGGTACGGAATAATAATTACCTGCGCGATGCTCGTAGGGCTTTTCGTCGCAATTAAACTTGCCAAAAGAGTCAAAGTAAAAAGCGACGACTTATTGGAACTTTTCCTTATAGCGATTCCCCTTGCGATAGTGGGAGCAAGGTTAGGTTTCGTATTCGCCCACTTTAAGGAATTTTTCCTTGTAAAACCCTTTACATGGCAAAGTTTCGTAAATATTATCGCAGTCTGGGACGGCGGACTTACCATCCTTACCGGCGCGCCGTGCGGAATACTCGGCGGATACATCTGGTGTAAGTGGCGTAAGGTAGACTTCCTCGACCTTGCAGACAGCGTGGTTTGCGTAATTATTTTAAGTCAGGGCTTGGGTCGCTGGGGCAACTTCTGCAATCAGGAACTTTACGGCTTGCCCGTTACCAATCCGTCGTTACAGTTCTTCCCGTACGCGGTATATATCGCCAACAAAGGCGGCTTCTATCAGGCTACTTTCTTCTACGAATTCATAGCCGACTTGTTAGGGTTTGCACTCTTATTATTTTTAAGAAAGCACCTTAAACTTAAGGGCAGCGGAATTTTGAGCTATCTTTGCGTTTATTGCATAATAAGAAGCGTAATGGAATGTTTCCGCGACAGCACGGACATACTCGGCATCCCCAACACAAGCCAGCTTGCCTGCGCGATAGGCGCGGTACTTTGTTTCGCCGCGATAGTGACTCTTGCTGTATTAAAGACTAAAAAGGGTGAAAAGGTCTGGTACGGCAAGGGCGGTATTCCCGACAGTCTGTTTGCCGACGCTCACAGCGAAACGCCGAAAGACAATGCTTTGCAGTCCGGTTCCGTTTCGGAAGAAAACACCATAAAAGACGCAGTTCCGGAAGAAAAAAATATAAAAGAAACCGCGGAAGACTCGGAATACTCCGACGCCGCTCCCAAAAACACAGAAAACAAAATTAAGAAGGTATCAAAAAAGAAACAATGAGAAATCTTACTTTACTTACCGATTTGTATCAGCTCACTATGATGAACGCATATCTGGAAACGGGTAAAGCGGAAACCATGGCTAATTTCGACGTGTTTTTCCGTCAGAAAGAACATTTGGAATACGCCGTATGCGCGGGACTCGAACAGGCTATCGACTATATCAACAACCTGCATTTTTCAGAAGAAGACATAGCCTATCTTCGTTCCCTTAACCTGTTTACGGAAAAGTTTTTCGACTATCTGAAAGATTTTAAGTTCACCGGCAGCATTTACGCTATCCGCGAAGGAGAAATAGTCTTCCCCGGAGAACCGCTCCTTACCGTGACCGCACCCCTTATTCAGGCGCAACTCGTGGAAACCGCTCTTCTCAACATAATAAACCATCAAACCCTTATCGCTACCAAAGCTATGAAAATCTGTAAGGAAGCCAAAGCCGGCGTAATGGAATTCGGTCTTCGCCGAGCGCAAGGACCCGACGCGGGTATTTACGGCGCGAGAGCCGCTATAATAGGCGGTTGCAACTCGACCAGCAACGTACTTACCTGTCAGATGTTCGACGTGCCTTGTTCGGGTACTCACGCCCACAGCTGGGTAATGAGTTTCGAGTCGGAACTCGAAGCTTTCCGCGAATACGCGAGAATTTATCCGACCAACACTCTTCTCTTGGTGGACACATACGACACGTTAAAGAGCGGCGTGCCTAACGCTATTAAAGTCTTCGACGAGATGAAAGCGAAAGGGCTTAAACCTAAGGGAATCCGCCTTGACAGCGGCGACCTTGCTTACCTTAGCAAGAAAGCTAGAAAGATGCTCGACGACGCAGGGCACACCGATTGCATTATCTGCGCGAGCGGCGATATAGACGAATATATCCTGTCTTCCTTACATCAGCAAGGCGCGAGAATAGACCTGTACGGCATCGGAACGAAACTTATTACTTCTTCCCTTACACCCGCTCTCGGCGGCGTATATAAGCTGTCCTGTCTGCAAGAAAACGGCAAATGGGTACCCAAAATGAAGTTTTCAGATACTATCGAGAAAATAACCAACCCGGGAATAAAAACCGTGTACAGAATTTACGGCGAAGACAAAATGGCGGAAGCCGACCTTATATGTTTACGCGACGAAACCATCGACACGTCTAAACCCCTTACCATTTTCCACCCGTTGGAAACCTGGAAAAAAACTACCTTCGAAAAGTACACCGTCCGCAACCTTATGGTAGAAGTGTTCCGCGACGGAAAACAAGTTTACTTCTCGCCCAAACTTAAAGACATAGCGGCATACAGTCAGCTCGTCCGTTCGGAATTCTGGGAAGAATACACCCGTCTTGTAAACCCGCATACGTACAAAGTAGATTTAAGCGATAAGCTGTACGAACTGAAAAAGAAACTCACTTACGAAGCGAGTAAATAATAAAATTGCCAAGCCGTCGGCTCGGCGTTTGTAGAGTTAATTGCCAAACAAGTTTGGCGTTAAATGCCCTAACGGGCGTTAAGAAATACCGACCAAATGTTACACGGAATTTTTCCGCAGTCGTAAGACTTTGTGCGGTAAAAATTTTGTCCGTGTAAGTCGGACGGGTGCCAGTCAAGAACAATACAAATCTTGCCTAAATGGCGCTCTTTCCGCTCTTTTCGAAAAATTCTCACTTGAAGTACAGTCAGTACATCTGCACTCGCATTTCCCGAAAATAGTCGAAAATATCGACATTTAGGTTGCGTGCAAGTATTACGTTGCGTTTTTAGGCTAAGGCAAGGCGCGGGCGGAAGCTAATATCGAATATATTAGCAACGAGCGGAACGAAGTATTAGGCAAAAACACAGCGTAAGACCAAGGTTCGTATTATTCTTGACTGGCACCAGGAAGCAAGGCAGTCCGCCTTGCTTTTTTCCTATTCTTACAAGTTATTCAAGTATTAAGTTTGTTAAGAAAGATTTAGCTTGTTAAATTCGGATAAGGGGGAACATTATGAGG
>DJPE01000081.1:0-17374 GCA_002439705.1 Christensenella sp. UBA6420 | reverse complement strand
CTTGCGGCTTGTGTGTTTCTTTGCTACTTTCTTTTCACACCGAAAAGAAAGTAAAAAGCCTGTATGAGTAAAGAAAAAAGATAGGACTCTAATTCCTATCCTTTTCTAATTACTTATCCTTAACTTCGAGTTTTACTCGAAACTTCACTGCCGTGAGTCTTCTTCACTGTCACTATGTGACAACTTCACTTCGCCTACGGCGGAAATTCACGCCACGCAGTGGCAATTCACGCCCGCAAGGGCACTTATAACTCATCTCCGTGTCTTACGCCGCTCTTCTCGCCTTTTTATATTCTTTCTTTTCTTTTTTCGCCGCTTTTTCGGCTTTCGGGATAGCTTTAAGGACTTTACCTAAAAGTTTCCACATAAATTTTTGTTCCGACCACGGTTGCTCGAACATTTTTCCGATAAGTTTCAATATCCTGCCGAAAGAGAAGTCGCCGAGAACGAATATTCCCGCGCGGTCGAGTATCGTCGCGGTAAAGGCACGAAAACGAACCCTGTCTTCTTCCGTCATCGCGGGCAAAACTATTTCTATCACTATCCTGATAACGCGGGAAACGCGGTCGGTTATTTCCGCCTTGACGAAAGAGCCGTCGCTCTTTTCTATCTGCCAATTCAGTATGTAATGTTGGTAAATATCGCAGCAATGAGAGTAAATTACCCTATACGGCGTGCCTTCGTGCATAATCATTCCGAATACGCTTAATTCGGGACAAGTCTTGTCCACTCGGTCTATTATATTTTTCATTCCGTCTTTTTCAAACGTAGACGGCAGAAGTCCCGGCCCGTCGTGGTCGTAAACTTTTATTATTCTGTCCCGAACCGACGGCTCGCAGAAAGCGGACGAATATAAAGCCATATTGCCGCCTTTCGAGTGTCCGCCCACTATAAAGGGTTTTTCGTAGAGTTTGCCGTACTCGTTAAGAGCTTCGATAGTAAGGGTATGGGAACGGAGTTCGGGCAAAATTATCAAGTCCACGTCTTCGAGCCAACCTATCATATGGTCGTCCGTACCCCTGCACGCCATATAAAGGAACTTTCCGCAGTCGAACAGCGTGACTCCGTATTGACAGTCTTCTTCCTTAGATAATTTTTCTCTCGCGTCGAGAACCACTATTTCGCCTAATCTTTCCGATTCCGACAGGGCGTTTATTACTCTCATACAGTCGTCGTGACAATAGGGCGCTACCTTTTTCGAGTCGGTAACGTTTGCCGCGACTTCGGAAAGTTTCTTCCCCTTGAAGTCCGACAAATCGGTATACGCCAGCTGACAAAGCACAAGACTGTCGGCGTCGGTAAAGGGCTTTTCGTCGAAGGAGTACTTAAAATCGGTTATGTACGACAGGATATTATAGTACCCGCCGCTTTTATATTTAAGTTTGCGATACTTTTTGTATTTGCCTTTTCTAAGGTATTTTTCAAGTTTCTTATTCAGTTTTTCGTCGTTCATTTAAGTTTTTCCGTGTCGTAAGTTCTGCCTTCTTCCGCAATTATTATTCCGTCCGCTCCCGCAAAAAGGTTTTCGGGCGAAAAGTCAGGGGCAAGATGGGTCGCTATTACCAACGCTCCCGTACGATTACGAATTTCAAACGCGTATTTAGCCTGCATATGCGCACCTATAAAGACGTCGGGCTTGGAGCAGTCGGCAAGGACTATGTCGCAACCTTTGCCGCCCTTTATTATCTCTTCTGTAAACATAGTGTCGCCGGTATAGAACACGGAGCCGTTACCGTCGCATCTTATTCCGTACGCCGGCATACGATGGTTCATCGGATAGAAACTCATCTTAACTCCGTCCACGGTAAGAACGGTATCTTCGTCGATATTTATCACTTTTATATACGGATGCTTAAAAAGTAAATCGTAATATGGATTGTTTTTTTCCTTATGGGTATAAACGTTTATCGGCAGTTTCAGCTCGTCCAAACGGTACCTGAACGGCAACAAATCGGACGTATGGTCGTAGTGCAGGTGGGAAATGAATATTCCCGAAAGTTCGGTAATATCCGTCGTCGCCAAAAGCCTTGACATAACGCCGCTGCCCATATCGCATAAAATCTTAAATTTTCCGTCGCTTATTAAATAACCGCTCGCCGCCCCCGCTCCGGGTTTGCCGTACGGTCCGTATTTTCCCAAAACGGTAAGTTTCATCTCGTTCTCCCTTATTTATATCTTTTAATATATATCTATTTTACGACAAAAACTTTATTTGTCAACACCGAACGCCGCCTTTCACCCGATAAAACCGTAACGGGCAGACAATTGCTTGCCCGATTTTTATATTCATAGTATAATAAGCGTAATTATCGACTTTTGCTATATAGTAAAAAAGGAGTGATACGCTATGCAGACTTCAAGTGTTACGGAACAACAATACGTACCGAAAAAGGAATTGTGGTCGTTCGGAATAGCCGCGCTCGGACAGGGAATGATTTACGCCATTATGTCGAGCTACATTTCCGACTTCTACATAAACGTACTGCAAGTGCCGCTATTGTTTGTGCTTTTGCTGATGCTGTTTGCGAGAGTATGGGACGCGATTAACGACCCGCTTATGGGAATAATCGTGGACAAAGTGGATTCCCGTTTCGGAAAACTTCGTCCCTATATCCTGCTTACTTCCGCGCCTATCGCGGTCCTTAGCTGTTTATTATTCGTAGACCCCGGTTTCGGCTCGACGGGCAATATGATTTACGCCGCTTTCGTCTACGTCTTCTGGGGAATGACTTACACGATAAGCGATATTCCTTTCTGGAGTATGCCTAACCTTATGACCCCCAACCCCAACGAAAGAGCCAACACGATTTCTTTCGGCAGAACCTTAAACGGTATCGGCAGCGCGATTCCGATGGCTATCTTTACTTTACTCGGTTTCGTTCTTCCTTTGATTTCGTCGAAACAAGGTATCGCTCTCGACAAAGAAAAATACCTTATTATGGCGGTAATATCGGCTGTCGGCGGCATTATCCTTTTCATAAATTCTTATTTCCAAGTCAAAGAAAGAGTCGCTATCCCGAAAAAGGTTCGTAAAGAAGGCGAACCGAGAACTCTTCAAAGAATTTTCGCCTGCCGTCCCCTTATGCTCGTAGTGACTATGGGGATACTCTCCGCAGGCAGATATATGATGCAGGTAGCGTCCATTCACGTCGCCCGCTACGCTTTCTACGTAGGTCCCGACCTTGCCACCGTCGCTAACCCCACCGCGGCCATTCAGTCGAGTATCACGATAGTGAACATAATCTTTACCGTTTGTTCCGCGGTCGGTATGTTCGGTGCGATGCTTTTAATGCCGAAACTTTATAAAAAGTTTAATTATAAGCAGATAGTAATAGTTAGCTGTATAAGCGGCTTTATAGCGGGGCTCGTAACTACCCTTTTCGGCGCGTTAAGCATAGTAAAGAATATCGGCGGACTGTTCTACGCTTGCATACCTTTCATCATCATACAATGTATCCCCTTAGGCGTACTGAACGTAACGGGCTACGCGATGGTCGGCGACTGCCTTGACTATATGGAATGGAAAACGGGCTTCCGCGACAACGCCTTAGGCTCTGCATGTCAGTCTTTCGTAAATAAGTTAGGTAACGCACTCGCTACCGTGCTTATTATCGTAATGTACCTTGCCATTAACCTTAACCCCACCGATATATACGCTTCGAGTGCAGTGGTAATAGCCACCGACCTTGCTGTAAATCAGCGACTCGCTATGTTCTCGCTCGTGTCCTTAGTACCGGGCGTAAGTCTTCTTCTCTGCTCCGTGCCTATCTTCTTCTACGACCTTGTCGGCGAAAAGAAAGATACCATTACGAGAGAACTCAACGAACGCAGAGCGGCGGCGGAGAAAGAATAATTCCACTATGTGGAGTTAATTGCCAAGCCGTTGGCTCGGCGTTAAATGCCCTAACGGACGTGAATTGCCACTTGCGTGGCGTTAATTTCCACTCCTATCGGAGCGGAGTTATGGATACAATTTTTATAAGGAATAGAGCATATCTGTTCCTTTTTTGTTATCCTTAACGCCGAAATCTATATTTAGGCAATTAACCTAATAGAATAAAAGATAAAATAAAAGCGGAATAGAACCTATATACTCTACTCCGCTTATATACTTTATCCTTAACGCCGAAATCTTCGATTTTGGCAATTAACGCCCGTCAGGGCAATTAACTCCGTTCCGTTAGGAGTGGAAATTAACGCCACTTTGTGGCTATTAACTCCACACCGTGGAATTTAACATAGTATATCTCCATACGACGGATACGGCCAATCTTCTTTCGCCACTCGTTTTTCCAACGAGTCTACGACTGCGCGCAATTTTTCCATGGCGGGGATTACTTTATCTCTGTATCCTTTTGCCGCGGCTTCGCCGGTTCCCAGACAGTTTACGTCTTCCATTGCGAAAGTAAGGCGTTTAAGGTCGGCGACGGCGGCTTTATACATACTGCATACGGTAGTTATTTCTTCGTCGAATATAGTGTAGTCTACGTCCTTTCCGTCGGCGTATTTTCTTAAATCGTTGGCGGCGGCGGTAAGTTTGTTTATATACTTTCTTACGCTCGGAATTATGCTTCCCTGCGCCATATCCGCCATTGTGCGGGCTTCGATACGGATAATCTTACAATAGTTTTCGAAAAGGATTTCCTTTCTCGAAGCTATTTCCGCGGCGGTAAGAACTTTGTGTCTTTCAAAGAGTTCTATATTCCGTTTATCGTCGAATCTTTCGATGGCTTCGGGGGTGGAACGCAAGTTAAGGAGTCCCCTTGCCGCGGCTTCGGATACCCATTCCGCGGAATAGTTGTTCCCGTTAAAGATTATTCTCTTATGCTTTTTCATCGTGTCTTTAACGAGATTTATTACCCCTTTCGTTATATCGTCCTGCTTTTCGAGATAGTCGGCAAAACCTTGCAGAACGTCGGCTACTATCGTGTTAAGGACCATATTTATACCCGCTATCGAGAATGTAGACCCCGGCATACGGAATTCGAATTTATTTCCCGTGAATGCAAAAGGCGAAGTTCTGTTCCTGTCGGTGGAGTCCTTGGGAAGTTTCGGCAAAACGTGAACGCCTATTTCCACGTTGCATTTAGCTCTCTTACTGTAAGTTCTGTCTTCTTCGATGGCCGAAAGGATACCCGTGATCTCGTCGCCCAAAAACATACTGACGATTGCGGGGGGAGCTTCGTTCGCGCCCAGACGGTGGTCGTTGCCGGCGCTCGCTACGGAAAGACGGAGTAAGTCCTGATGTAAATCTACCGCCTTAATAACCGCCGCTATGAAGAGTAAAAACTGCGCGTTGTCGTAAGGGCTTACGCCGGGTTCGAGAAGATTTTTGCCCGTGTCGGTAGCGAGAGACCAGTTGTTGTGTTTTCCGCTGCCGTTGACGCCGGCAAAAGGTTTTTCGTGGAGAAGACACACGAAGCCGTGGCGTTCCGCCACCTTCTTCATCATTTCCATAGTAAGTTGGTTATGGTCGGTGGCTATCGTAGTAGCGCAGAACACGGGAGCGAGTTCGTGCTGACAGGGAGCTACTTCGTTGTGTTTCGTCTTAGCGAACACCCCCAACTTCCACAGCTCTTCGTCAAGGTCTTTCATATAGTTGACTACACGCGTGTTTATAGCTCCGTAGTAGTGGTCTTCGAGTTCCTGCCCCTTAGGCGGTTTCGCTCCGAAAAGGGTTCTGCCCGTAAAAATAAGGTCGGGACGAGCGGCGAATTTATCCTTGTCTATCAAAAAATATTCCTGCTCCGGTCCTGCCGTCGTTATTACCTTTTTTACGTCGGTGTGATTAAACAGTTTAAGTATACGCATAGCCTGCGTATTTATTGCTTCCACGCTCCGAAGTAACGGGGTTTTTTTATCGAGAGCCTGTCCGTTGTAACTGCAAAAAGCGGTGGGGATACAGAGTATGCCGTCTTTAATAAAAGCGTAACTCGTCGGGTCCCACGCCGTGTACCCTCTCGCTTCGAACGTCGCTCTTAAACCGCCCGACGGAAAACTCGAAGCGTCGGATTCTCCTTTAATAAGTTCCTTCCCCGAAAACTCCATCGTGATTTCGCCGTCTTTACCGGGGGTAATAAAACTGTCGTGTTTTTCGGCGGTTATTCCCGTCATCGGCTGAAACCAATGAGTAAAGTGCGTCACGCCGTGTTCTATCGCCCATTCTTTCATGGCTTTCGCGACCACGTTGGCGACGTCCAACGGCAGACTTTCGTCTTCGTCGATGCACTTTCTTAACGCCTTATATGTCTCTTCGGGCAATCTTTCTTTCATCACCTTGTCGTTAAAGACGAGGCTGCCGAACATTTCGGTAGTTTTCATAATTTCTCCGCGGTATATTTACGCAAATCGTTTACGCTGTCCAGAACGTAATCGGGTTTTACGTCCGACTTAAAAAGCATGTCGGTGGTGGTCTCGCCGGTAAGAACGAGTACGCTCGTCATACCGTTGTTTTTGCCGAACTTTATGTCGGTGTAAAGTCTGTCGCCTACGAAAGCACATTCGCTCGCGTCGGCGTTGCAGTGGTCGAAAACGAATTCCGCCATCGGCGCGCAGGGCTTACCGACGATAACGTCGGGACGGTGACCGTTGGTCGCGTAAATGCATTCCATAAAAGCTCCCGCGTCGGGCATATCCCCTTTATCCGACGGACAAACGTAATCGGGGTGGGTGGCGATATAAATTTTCCCTGCGGTTATAAGGTTAGTCGCGTGGAAAAGTTTTTCGTAAGTAAGTTCGGTATCGAAAGCAAGGACCAATATGTCGGTGTCTTCGTCTATTTCCTTAACTTCTATTCCGTAGTCCTTAAATTCCTGTTTTAGGCACTCCGTACCCATAATGTAAGCCGATTTATAGGGTAAGTGTCTGTTTATGTATTGCGCGGTAGCCATACCGCTGGTTATTATCTGTTCTATCTTCGCGTCGTAGCCCATTCTGTGTATCTTTTCGAGATAGTCGTATTTTGAACGGGAAGAATTGTTCGTCACGAAATAAACTTTCCTGCCGTGGTCGGTAAGGAAACGCAGGGTTTCCATTGCGCCTTCAAGGGGTTCTTCCCCCATGTTGAGGGTGCCGTCCATGTCGAACAAAAATACTTTAATTTTGCTTAAATCAACCATATTCGATAATTCCTTCGTAAATTCCTCTGTTATTTATTTCCGCAAACAGCAGATTGTTTTTATCCGCCGCCTGTCCGAATCTTTCAAAAAGTCTGCTTAACCCCGATTTGCTCTTATACGGAGCGACGAAACCGAGAATCGTCTTCATATCTTCGTCGGTAAAAATAAGGTCGTCTTTTCCGTACGACGGCATAGCTTGTTCGCTTACGCCCGCCACCTTGTTTTCCGACGCTATTAGCATATCACGGAAATTCCATTTTGTAAACAAAATTAAGGTTCTGTGCAAAAAGCACCCGCATTCGGCGTAATCGGCGGTTTTACCTTCGCCCGACTCGGCAAAAGCGGTGGATATAAGTCTGTTTACGCCGTATTCCGCAAGAATTTCCGCGATTTCTTTACTTAAATTTATTGCGGTCTTTACGTACTCTCTCCTGTCCGCCTTGCCTGTGAGAATATCTCTGCCCCTTTCCGAAACCCTTAACAAAACCTTGTCGGAAAAGGGGTTTTCTTTACCTTTATAATAAACCGCAGCCCCTTCCGCCGTAAGGCATAAAAGCGTAACGTAGCTTTCTCTTACCGCGTTAATATCGCCCGAATTATACTTCTCTTCGTCTAAATACAAAAATTCGGGGAACTTCTCTCCCTTAATAAAAATATCGGGAAAAACTTCCGTAACGTAAGACGCGAACCTGCCTTTACAGTTTTTTCTTACGGTAAAGTAGGCTTTCTTCCCCATCGCCACGCAAAAATATTCCCGTCCGACGTACTTGTCGGCGGGGGTGACTATCGCGTTGTAGTCGTCGTCGGCAGTCAGTAATTTTGCAAGGTCGTAAGCCGAAGCAAAGTCGTCGCACACTATCTCCACGCTTCCCGACGGATAAAAGTTTTTTAACGCACTCAAAAACTTTTCTTTGCCCGAATTAAAATATACGTTCGTTCTCGTTCTCATTTTATTCTCCGAAATTCGTCAGTTTGAGCGGAAAATATAATTTACTCCGCCTTAACAAGTATTTTAACCTTTCTTTTTGCGTTTAATTCTGCCGATAATAATATATTTTGACGAAATAAATATACTATTGATATGAAGAAACTTCCCCGTTCGTTCTTACTTAAACTTCTCGCCGTCACGATAGCCGGGTTTATCGTCTTCAATTTTACTCTGCTCGGCGACGTTTTCGGGAAAGTTATAGGCGTGATGCAGCCCGTTTTTATAGGGATAGTTCTCGCCCTTATCATGAACGTTCCTATGGAGTTTTTGGAAAACAAAGTTCTCAAAAAGATTAAAAAAGCTAAAATTAAACGCTTCCTGTCGCTCGGACTGTCCCTTATCCTTTTTGCAGGCATATTCGCTCTTATATTCGGACTTGCCGTGCCGTCCGCAGTCGAAAGCGTAAAGAGTATTTACGAAAATCTCGACGGAAACTATTGGGATAAAGTCGCCGCCGACAGCAAGGTAATGGGATTTATTATAAAACAAATCAAAGTCCTTTACGAAAACTTCGCCGCAAAACTTAACGACTATATGCCGAAAATGCTCGCTATCGCAACCGACGTAATTAAGGTAGTGGCGAATATCGTTCTCGGCGCAGGGATAGCGATAATGATTTTATCCAACAAGCACGGACTGAAAGTTCAGATTAAAAAGTTCCTTTACGGGGTATGCAAAAATAAGGAAAAAATAAAACGATTCGCCGCAGTCACCGACATAGCTTTGACTAAATTTTCCCGCTACCTGGGCGGACAGGTCATAGAAGCGGTAATCTTGGGGATAGTTTGTTACGTTTGTATGATAATACTGAAACTTCCTTACGCCGCCCTTATATCGCTCGTAATAGGGTTCGTAAACCTTATTCCTATTATAGGGGCGTACGTCGGCGGAGCTTTGGGTGCTATTCTTATCTTCTCGATAAGCCCAGCTAAGGCTCTTATCTTTATCGTGTTCGTAATTATCTTACAACAGGTCGAAGCATTCACTACCTACCCTATAATCGTCGGCAAATACGTAGGTTTAAGCGGCTTCTGGATAATGGTATCTATAGTCGTGTGGGGCGGACTGTTCGGCTTTTGGGGAGTATTCTTAGGCGTGCCGCTGACGGCGTTTTTACACGACTATCTGAAAATGCTGCTGTCACCGAAAGACTCGGAAGTTATACTCCTGCATGGAAAAACAGACTGTTCGTAACTTCTTCCGAAACTTCTTATATATCGTCAGTCGGCGAGAAAAGTTATTCTTCCGTAAAAAATTTCGCTTATAAAATCCACCGCCCATAGTACGGAAAAAGGTATAAGGCACAAAAACGCCCCTATAAGGGTGGACGCGCTTCGCCTTTCGCCGAACCGCTCGAAACGGTAGATAGCGCAGTATATCCAACCGAAAAAGAACAGCAATATAAGTTTCGTTATTACGTTATGCTTTTCAAACCTTTCGGTAGCGGGGAGTTTTTCTTCCTGTCTTACTATCGGCAGGGTGAAAATAATTTCCGCGCCTTTTTTGCCGTTGCTTTTCGCGGAAATATCGCCGCCGTGGTCGGCTAAAAACTCTTTGCTGATATAAAGTCCCAGACCGCTGCCCTTGCCGCCGCGCGACTTGTCCGCCATGTAGAACTTTTCAAAAATCTTTTCTCTGTCGGATTTCTTTATTCCCTGTCCGTCGTCTTTTATCTTTACGACGAACTTATCCGCCCAGACTTTGCACTTAACGACGATTTTACCGTTTTCGGGGGTGTACTTTACGGCGTTGGAAAAAATGTTTTCCACCACGCGAAAAATTTTCGGTATGTCGACGTAAACGTAAGTCTTAGGTACTTTTTTTACGACGACTTTGATATTCTTGCTTTTAGCAAGACCGCTTACTTCGTCGAATATCCTTTCGAAAAGAGTATCGGTGTTGACGCATTTTTTCTTACCCGAACTTTCTTTCGACCGAACGCCGTCCACTATGGACAAAACCTGTTCGTTCATAGACTTCGCTTTTTCTATGATAAGGCTCGAATAGTCCTTGTCGTCGATACCGTCCTGAATACACTCGGCGTAACCGGAGATAGTGGCTATCGGGGTCTTTAAGTCGTGCGCTACGCTCGCTATTTTTTCGTCGGTTTCGCTTTCCGCGTTCTCTTTTTCTATCTTCTCGGCGAGCATTTTTTTGCGTACTGTTTCGAGTTCTTCGAGTCTTGCACTCTTTACCTTTAATCCGTACGTCAAAGGAATATCTATTTCGCCGTCCGAAAGTTTTTTTATAGCGGCGTCTACCGCTTTTTCTACGTTTTTCTTTCCCATATTACGCCTGCCATTTATAGCCGAAGCCCCAGACGGTGACTAAGTTGTCCACACCGTGTTTATGTAGTTTTTCTCTCAGTCTTCCTACCGTTACCGCTACGGTGTTTTCTTCGATATATTCGTCTATTCCCCACACTTCGTCGATAATTTTCTGTTTGGAAAAAATCGTGTTTTCATTCTCGGTAAGGAAAGCGAGAAGTTTGAATTCCTTTACGCTGAGCGGCAGAATTTCACCGTTTATTTTGACTTCCGAACGGGGAACGTTAATTGTAAGCGCGCCGTAGGTTTTTTCGTCGGTTCTTACTTCGCTCGACTCGTAATACCGCCTTAACTGCGCGTTCACTCTGCAGACCGTTTCCTTAAAAGAAAAGGGTTTGGTAACGTAGTCGTCCGCGCCTAAATCGAACATTCTTAACTTCTCGTCTTCGGTGCAGACTGCGGAAGTAATAATTACGGGGATACGCGATTTTTTTCTTATCTGTTCGCAAACGTAATATCCGTCGTAAACGGGCATCATAATGTCGAGCAGCACTAAATCGGGCTTAACGAGCTCGAACAGTTCCAACGCCTGTTTGCCGTCGAACGCCTGAAAAACGGAATGTCCCGCTCTCATTAAATAGTTGCGAAGCATATCGGATATTTCAACGTTGTCTTCCGCTATAAGAATTTTCTTCATACTCGTCTCCCGTAACGCCGATTTATTTTCATATACTTATTATATCTCATTATGCGTTCTCGTCAAAATATTTTTTATACGACTTACTAAGGTACTTCACTTCATATTCCGTCGGCTCTTCCGTTCCGAAACGGTACTTGCCGTTGACTTTCCACATATTGATAAGCCCAATGCTTATTGCCGACTTCGGGCAACAGAAAGAACACCTTACGCACCCTATACAGTTGTTTCCGAAAACGAACCTTCCGTCATTTACCGTAATGTTTTTTTGCGGACAGTTATTGACGCAGGCGTTACAGCCGACGCATTTATCGTAGTCTACCTTAAAGTGCTTTCCGTTGATTTTCATAAACGGTTGCTCCACGGAACGGAAAATTATACTTACCAAACTGTCTTTCCCTACCTTTGATTTCTCGCCCGAAACGAGTTTGTCGGCGTCGCGGGCGGCTTTCCTTTTTGCGGTGAAATACATCTTATCCGCCATGGAATCGGAATGTCTGTAAAGCATATTGTACGGCATGACGTACATAAAATCGGCGACTGTATCGTAGCCTTTTTTCCTTAATATTTTAGCAAGCTTCCCCGACGACGCGTCGTTGTAGTGCAGACACTCGCCGCCCGTCTTTATGAAAAAGACTTTCTCGTTCCCGTCGGGCATATTCTCGGCAAAACGCAGTACGTTTTCGGGGGCGGAAAAAGCGTGTATGGGATAAGCTATCCCTATATAGTCCGCCGAAGTGAAATCTTCGCCGTCTTCTATTTTCTTAACCGCCGTCTTAACGCCGTCGTTTATAAGTTCGTCAACGAAAAACTTAGTTACTTTTTCGGTGTTTCCCGTTGCGGAAAACAAATATATTATTGCTTTTTTCATATTGCTTTCTCCCTGTAAAACGCTTGCTTGCCGTTCATAAAATACTCTTTCCGTTCTTTACGGTCATGCGAATCGTAATACACTTGCGCAAAGTACGGCGACTTGCTCGCTGCTATATCGTAGTTCCAGACGTTTTTTAAGCACTCTTCGCACCAATGCCCCGCGAATAAAACGGTATAGGGAGTCGCGAAAAACTTATGCCCTTCGGAACATTCCCAAAGTAGCGGAGTATAAAGGTCGCCCTTTACCATAAATTCGCTAAGGCACTTCCCGCCCCTGAATTCGGCGGCTTTTTTCATATCTTCTATATCGAGTTCTTCCTGCGGTTTGGTTTCGTCGAAGCCGTGGTTTAATAAATACCCGTTGTCTTTTACTTTCGTTATATCTTTCATATTTTCGTAATCGACCTTGCCCCGCTCGGTATTGCCTTCGGAAAGAAGCGGAAATTCCGCCCAGCTTCTCGTATCCCTTTTCCCGTCGTAAAAATACGCTTTCATTCTCGCTTCGTCGGAATTTTTCTCCCACTTAGTCGGCGAGTTCGGGTCGGACAAAAGGCGTTTTATCGCAAGGGTTTTAATAACCCCCGTCGGAATTATTTTCGCTACGCCGTAGCACGGGTGATTTTTAAGAATTTCTTTCCAGTAGTCGGAACATTTTTCGGTCTGATAGTTAAATTGCTTTTGCAAAATCTCTCCGTCGGAAAACCACATTCCGTGGAAATTGCGGGTGGCTTGCCAGGACGGCTCCATAAAACTTTTCGCCGAGCCGCCGATTATTCCGAAACCGTCGTTAAAGGTTTCGTAGCCGGTGTTCCTGTTACTTTCGCCGGCTCCTATATTGTAGACTCTTTTCCAGAAGTTTTCGGCGTTGCCGCTCATATCGGCAAGAAGAATGTTTCTTATTAAAAGTCCGCTGTCCGTCGCCGTAATCCATTCGAGCGGAGAATTGAAACAGGTATGGAACATAAGTCCGTCTTTCATATTGTCGGCGAGCATTCTTGCGTGAAGCATGACAGTCTGCCGCAACACCGCCCAATTTTTAAGTCCGCTTTCGAGAACGAGCCTTTCGCCGAAAAGTTTCGACTTTGCGTAAACGTCGAACACGCTCGGCAATAGCGGGTCTCCCACTCGCCCCCACGGGTGAAGATAGTTCCTGTTCCCGTACAGCGCAACCGTGGATATATGGATAAGTTTAGGCTCAACTTCACTGCCCTTTATCGCGTCCAACAAGGTCTTAACGCCGTAATAGTTACATTCTATCGCCGCTTCGGGCGACTTGTCGGACTTCGGGGGAATTACCGCCGCGCAATTAACTATATAGTCCGCGTTTTCTACGAGTTTTTCACAAACCTTTTCGTCTGCTAAATTGCCGCAAACTATCTCAACCTGCGGATATTTTTTCTTAACCGTTCCGATAAAGGCTTTCTCCGCCTTTTCGCTCTTTACGAGTATTCTCGTGACCGTATCGGGTAAGGAATAAATTTTCTCCAACACGGCTCTGCCCATATTGCCGCTTGCTCCCGTCAAAACTATTCTTTTCATATCGACCTCCGACGCCGGACACGAAATGAAAACGCCGCTTACGATAATAAACGCCAATCTCGACTTAATCGAAGGAGAAAACGACGAAAGCGACGAACTCGCCGAAATCCGTCGGCAAACCAAACGAATGAGCGAGCTTACGAACAATTTGGTTTACCTGTCCAAAATGGAAGAAGCGGAACATAAAATAAACAAAATAGAAATGCCCCTGTCCGACACCGTGTCGGAAGCGATAAACCCGTTCAGGACTTTGGCTACTGCGAAAGGACTTAAATTTATCGCGGATATAAAACCGAACGTGAAAATGAGCGGTTCGCCCGACGCGATAAGACACCTTGCGTCCATACTCGCGGAAAACGCCGTTAAGTATACCGACGCGGGCGGAGAAATAATAGTTACGCTCACCGCCAACAAAAAATCTGCCGTCCTGTCGGTATATAACACCACGGCTTCCGTAGTAAAGAAATCCGATTTGCCCCACGTCTTCGACAGATTTTACCGTACCGACGATTCGAGAAATTCAGAAACGGGCGGACACGGCATAGGACTTTCCATTGCCAAGGCAATAACGGAAGCCCACGGCGGCTCGATAAAAGCCGAAACGAAGAGCGGCAAAGATTTCTGCGTGACCGCAACGCTCCCCTTGAAATAGACGAATAATTATATCCGAATTAAAAAACGCCCCGAATAAACTAAAATATCGGGGCGTAGTTTTTTACTTAAAATATCCTAATCTTCCAAGCCTAAAAGGTAATCGGAACTCACTTCGAAGAATTTGCACAGAGCAATGATAGTTTCTATGCTCGGTTCGCTTCTTCCGCACTCCCAGTCGCAAATACTGCTGTTGTTCGTGCCGATTATTTCGGATAGCTTTTTCTGACTTATCCCTTTTTCCAAACGAAGTTCTTTTAGCCGTAAACTGAATTTGTTCATACTATCCATTTTAGGGAAAATTCCTAATAATACTTGACATTAGGGAAAATCCCTAATACAATTTTCTTGCTAACACGATAATTATATCCCGTATAAAGTCGGCTTATTCTTGGAAGGAGATTTATATTATGAACAAAAAACATTTAGTTATCGCCGCAATTTTCTGTATAGTTTGTTGTTTCGTATTGGCGGCATGTTCTGATAGAGAAACGAACGTTCCCAATACGCCGAATAAAAAAATTTTTACGGTGACCATTGAAAAGAATATCGAAGAAGCGGGTACGATAAGCGCAACGGAAAGCGAAATTTACGACGGGGAAGAAGTTACCGTAACGGCAGTTACTAACGCGGGATACACTTTTATAGGTTGGTACGACGGAGAAACGAGACTTACTTATGAATTATCGTTTACGTTCAAAATGCCGAGCGAAAACGTAACTTATACCGCAAAATGGTACAAATTCAACCTAAAATGCAACGATACCGAAGCGGGAAGCGTGGGCGGTTTAACGAACGCGTATAAAGTGGGATACTCCGCTACGATAACGGCGACCACGAACGCAGGATATACGTTTTTAGGTTGGTACGACGGAGAAACGGAACTGACCGATAAATTATCTTATACTTTCAAAATGCCGAGTGAAAGCGCAACTTATACGGCAAAATGGATAAAATGCCCCGTAAATCTTGAAAAGAATATCGAAGAAGCGGGCGCGGTTCGCGGAGTGGAAGGCGCGACCGAGATGGGAAAGAAAGTCACTATCACTGCGACCGCAAACGCGGGGTACGCGTTTTTAGGTTGGTACGACGGCGAGACGGAATTAACGAAAGAATTGACTTATACGTTTTATATCCCGAACGCAAGCAAGACTTATACTGCGAAATTCGGATATGCTCGCGGTACTGTGACGGTAACAAACAATATAAACGGCAGAAAAGTTACTATAACGAGCGATACCTTAGGTTGGGAAATAACGCTGACGGCGGAAACTTACGTCGGGTATATCTTTGACGGTTGGTACGACGGCGATACGCAAATCTGCGAAGAGTTATCGTGTACGTTTGCAATACCGACTGAGAGCAAAACGTATATGAAAAAATTTAAGAAGTGTACCGAACACGAGCCTAACGATAATTGTATATGTATTAAATGCGGTGCGGTTAATCATACGTTGAACGCCGATTGCAAATGTAAGAAATGCGAAATTACAATTCACGGGCAACAGGAAAAAGGTTATTGCCGTCACGACGACGTTATTTATTTCGGTTCTTATCCGCAAACGAGAGTAACCGACGACGATATTACGGACGCGCTTAACTACGCGGCGGGAGAGTTACCCACTGCGGACGATTCCGCAAATTGGACTTCATACGGTTATTATAGATACGGAAGCGAAAGTAACTATACTTGGTATATCGACGAAGCATATAACGGAGAAAAGTACAGGGGAGTATATTTTACTTCTTACAGACCGTATTATACGACGGGAAACGGCTCTACGGAGTATTCGTATCAGGACGACAACGGCTATTATATTTATACCGTCTATTGGTTCAGATACGAACCTATTAAATGGAATATACTTAACGAAAGCGGCGGCAAAGCGTTAATCCTTGCAGACCTTGCTCTCGACAGTCAGCAGTATTACGGAAGCGATTATAAAGAAACTCAAACGAGAAACGGAAGAACCGTATACGCTAACGATTACGCCGAAAGCGATATAAGAAAGTGGCTCAACGATACTTTTTATAACGCCGCATTCAACGACTTACAAAAGGATTTGATAGCGACTACTTTAATAGATAACGTGACGACGGGATACGATACGATTAATCAATATAACGGTAATCAGATTAACACCGCAGACAAAATATTCCTGCCGTCTTATAAGGACGTATTCAAGACGAACGCGTACTTCAAAAGAAACGCCGACAGGCAAAAGAAGAGTACCGATTATGCGAAGAGCCAAGGCTGTTATGCAAGTACCGACAATAGTTATAAAGGCAATTGTTACTGGTGGCTGCGTTCGCCTTATTATAAGTTTTCTTATCTCGCGTACTACGTTTACTACTTCGGGGAACTCGATAATTTCAGCGTAAACCGCACTTTTTGCGGCGTCGTTCCCGCGCTGTATATAAAATTGAGTTAATACGCGCGATTTTTATATAAGGAATTAACGACAAAGCTATTTATTTGAAAAAGCGACGGAAAATCCGTCGTTTTTTCATTTTACGAGGCTCGTTTTCGTTCCGTTTTCGGAGTTTCAAAAAATTTTTCCGACGTTTTTATTTTTTAAGTACGTTTTAGTTACGGTCGATAAACTGATAGCAAATAAGAAAGAAACAAGGCGGTTTATCGTGACGGGTTACGTTTTTAAGCGGTACGAACTTAAATATTTACTTACGGCGGAGCAGTACGCCGCGGTGAAAAAGGAGATAGAGAGTAGGCTCGTTCCCGACGCGTTCGGGAAGAACGTTATTCAAAGTCTTTACTACGACACGCCCGATTACAGGCTTATCCGCGAGTCGATAGAAAAGCCCGTCTTTAAGGAGAAACTTCGTTTACGGTGTTACAACCTTAACCTAAACGACAAAGACGTATATCTCGAAATGAAGCGTAAGTACGATGGAGTGGTTTACAAAAGGCGGATATCCTGCAAGGAAAGCGAAGCGGATAGTTTGTTTTCGGGAAAGGTTGTTTCGTCGCAGATAGGGAAAGAACTTTCGTATTTTATAAATTTTTACGGGGATTTACGACCGAAAATGCTTATATTGTACGACAGGGAAGCGTTTTTCGACAGGGGCGGCGATTTGCGGGTTACGTTCGATAAAAATATCCGCTATCGCACGGATAACCTTAATTTCCATTCGTCTTTGGACGGAGAAAGGTTATTGCAAGACGGTTTCGTGCTTATGGAACTGAAAACGGGTACCGCGTTGCCGCTGTGGTTGTGCGATT
>DJPE01000078.1 GCA_002439705.1 Christensenella sp. UBA6420 | reverse complement strand
ATTTTCGCCTTTCGGCAAAAACGGGGTAGCACCGGGAAAAGATGGAAGTTTTTTATTTCATCGTCAGCTACACGGAAGTCAACGAAAAAGCACAAAAATTGTTGCATTAGTATCCGATGCAATTAAAAGACGTAGCAAGAATTTTTTGCCGTTGACTTTCGCTTTTCACTGTGCTACAACCCCTGGCGACGAAAGGCGATAAATCGGTGGGTACAACAATCAAAGGCATAGAAAAAGGCGGTAGAATCAACGTTCTATCGCCTTAAATTATATTTTATTTGGTTTTCTTTATAAATTTACCGTTGCTACGCGGTTGATTCAGATATTCAAGCGAAACAATCTTTTCGGCTTGTTTTGTTTTCACGATTATGCCCGCAACGCCTTTTACGCAAATGAAAAGGAACCGCGGGTTCGACTGCGGTTCCTTATGGTGGACACATTGGTAAGATGTCCGAACAATTAACGTAATTATTATCCCGACTATCGGTATCGTCCGAATTGTCGGGATTTTTACGTTCCGTGAAGTTGAAATATATCTCGATTTTATCGTCATATACGATAATGCTTTTAACGAGAATATGAAGCAAGAAACGCGGTTCTTGTCGCAATGAGTGCGTCAGATATTCAACGACTTCCTGTTTCGTCAATCGTTGGCTTTCGCCATATTGTGCGATTACAATTTTATCGTTAAGCGTTTGTTTGCGTTCTTCCAACTCTTTCATACGGCGTTGAGTAGTTTCGTTTATAATACCTTGCTCGATGGCTCGCATAATGTTATCGAGTGCTTTTTGTACTTCGTCGCGGTCGCGTTTCAGTAAATCGACGGCGGAATGCTCTTTTAACTTATCGTTATAAACTGTCATTACACAATCGGCAAGATAATTTATACGACTTTCAGTACCGAAAACTTTAATAATGATTTCCAGAATTAAATTCTCGAATTCATCTTTTTTCAAGACGGAAGCGTGGCAGATATGCTTTCTCTTTCTACCCATACATTTATAGTAGTAAAATACCGTTCCGTTTTTACTTGTACCGCTATCTCCTTGATAATGAGTACCGCAACATCCGCAAGTGATTTTGTTTCTTAACAGGAAAAGCGATTCAGGGCTACGCGAGCCGATTTTGTTTGCCGCAAGAATTGCTTGAACGCCGTCGAAAACTTCTTTGTCTACAATTTGCGGGTAGATATTGTCATAAACTCCGTCGTCGTACCTTGCGATACCTACATATTTTTCTAATCGAAGAAAGTTATAAATAGTATTTTCGGCAAACGGTTTTCCGCGATACAAAATTCCTTGTTCGGTAAGGTCGTTTATAATCTCTCTTACGATTTTACCCGAAAAATATTCTTTGAAAATATATCTGACAACGTTTGCCTGTTCTTCGTTTATGAAAACTCGTTTATCCTTGTAGTAATAACCGTATGGCGGTCTGCCGCCGCTACAAAACCCTTTTTGACGGCTTTCGTGCAAACCGCGGCGTATTTTTTGCGAAAGTTCGGCGGAATAGTATTCAGCCAACCCGATATACATATTTTCGAGTATGATACCGTCGAGGTTTTTCGTTCCGTCGATATTTTCGCTCATTCTTTGCGTGGCAGATATAAGCATTTTCTTGTTCTTTTTTAATTTTTGTTTATTGACGGCGATTTCGATAGAATTTCTACCGAAACGGTCGATAGCATAAACAAGAACGATATCCCACATAACGGGTTTTTCGGCGTCTTTCAGCATTTGTTGAAACGCGGGACGGTTGTCGTTCGTTCCCGTCATAGCCCTGTCGATATAAGTATCGAGGACTTGCAATCCGTTTTGTTTTGCAAAATCGTTGCATATTCGCAACTGACCTTCGATGGATTGCTCGGTTTGTCGCTCACTTGAATAGCGGGCGTAAATTACACAATTTTTCATTTCGATTGCTCCTTTTCTATTTTTTTGTTTCAAGTATAAACCTGTGATTACTCAATAGCCAGAACCACGGCGTGCCGAATTTGTATCGAATTTGTCCGTCTATAAATTCCGAACGTGAACGGATACAAGCAGTATTGAAACCGCAAAGCGATATATTTGAAACTTTTTTTGTCGATTTGTCTTTTTTCTTTCGACACTCCGAACTCAATCGGGAAAGCAACGCAGTCTGTCAAGGAAAGAGAAAAAAATATTGCGTTTTAATTTTTTCGTTTAATGTTTTACGCGATAATTTTTTCCCTTGACAGCAAGTGCTTTTCTGATACGATCCAACCAAAAAATAGAGAAAGAAAAAGTGTAAGTCGTAAAGTTGTGCGAGAAAACAAACGGCAAATCTTCTCGTTTCGATAGTGGTTACATTGATATCACAATCGGGTTACGTTCGTGTTTGTTTCAGGTTGCCGTCGAGTTGCTTTTATCTCGCGTTCCCGTTACAAAGAAGTCCTTTTTGCTCACGCCGATGTTCTGGTTTTTCAAAGAAACACGGTGTATAGTGGTGGCAGAAAACAAAAGGAGGTAACGTCGGATGAAGGAAATCGTATTGAACGATAACCCAACGAAAAAACGTATCTATATCGAAAACACTGAACCGGATTTCTCAAAAATACCGAAAAAAGATATAGATTTATTTGTTTCGCTGTTAGGCAATAAAATGTACGAACATTTCAAAAATCGTCGAAAGCATAAATCGAGAGATTCCCCACGCAACGCGTAAAACAAACGACCTGTGCATAAATTTGCACACCCTAAAAAATTTCACGAAAACGGGCTTACTACCCCTTGACAATCTGAACTGAAACGAGTATAATAAAGGCACTTAAATGAAATATATGTTTCAGATAGGTTGTGAGGTTCTTTTATGCGCAGTAAGAACGAAGAAGTCTTAAACAGAATAATCGAGATAATAAACAACAGTTATTTTCAAGAAAGCGAAACGCCTTCGATGAAAGAAATTGCCGACGAATTGAATATAAGCGTGCCTACCGTATGCAGATATATCACCGAACTTATAGAACGCGGCGAGATTGAAAAAAGCAGTAGATTTCGCGGAGTTCAAACGGCAAAGATAGCAAGGCTGAAAGCGGAAGCGAAATGCCCCGTTGTAGGCGAGATTGCTTGCGGCGTACCTTTATTGGCAGAAGAAAATATCGAATCGTATATTACTCTTTCGCGGGAATATTTAGGTTCGGGTAAATTTTTTATTCTGCGAGCGAAAGGCAACAGTATGATAAACGCAGGCATATCCGACGGCGATTTAGTGGTGGTAAGGCAACAGGAAACAGCCGAAGAAGGTCAAATCGTAGTTGCCCTTATAGACAACGAAGCAACTTTGAAACGCTATTATCTCGATAATCGGCATAAACGTATTCGATTGCACCCTGAAAACGATAAAATGGAAGATATGTTTTATGAAACGATTTCCATTCAAGGCGTTGCGGTCAAGGTTATAAAAGACTTACAATAATTTTGGTAATAATCCGAGCGGAATGCCCCGTCCGCAACGATTTTTTACAGGTACAAAAGATGATTTACCGCGATAACGGATTTCCCGACCGTATCAAGCAGTAAATCAAATACAAATCTTTATGTGCTATGGGAAAAAGGAGTATATGTATGCAAAATACGACTTTCAAACGCGGCTCTGCCGGACTAAGAAAGGAATGTCCGGATTGTCACAGGTATTTTACGGCACAACTTAATGCAGACGGCGATTACGTCGGCAAGTGTCCGTTTTGCGGCTCGTGGTATTTCGAGCAATTCAGAAAGAACGAGCATTTTATAAAAACGGTACGCAAAAATACGAATTTTTAACAACTAAATTAAAAAACGAAAACGTCTATCCCGACAAAGCAAGGTCGAACTGAAACAGCGTTCAAGATAAAGCCTTGTTCCCCGTCGGAATAGGTAAGATTCGATAGGAGAAAATGTCCCCGAACCGAATGTAAACCTTTGAAAAAGTTTACAAACCGCGCGGGGGCATTTTTTATGCTCCGGAGCGGAAAAATCTAAATTTTCAGGAGCATTTTATATATGAAAAGTTTTGAAGCAATCCGAGAAGATTTGCGAAACATAAGGTATTACTACTCGCGTAAAGAACAGATGAGCGCGACGGCAAAAATAGTGGGCGAAAGCAACGTTTTGAAAACGGTAAACGAATATAACGAAATAGTCTGCCAAGCACCGCCCAAACTTTACGAATTATATTTTTGTATGTATGTAGAAAACAAAACACAGGAATCGGCAGCCGAAGAATTCGGTTATGCCCGCGAACACGTTACAAGGCTAAACAAACAGTTGTTACGTTTTATCCAAAATCATTTAGCAGCATAAAGGAGATGAAAAACCATGAAAAATTTAATACCGTATTTTGTTATCGGCGCAGATAACGTTTACAGAACGAAACATTATATCGTAAAGCAAAGTATAAAAAAGATCGAGCATTTAACGGAAGATAATATGCTCGTCAGCCATGACACGTTTTATTTAAGAACGCCGCATAGGGATATGCTTTACAATATGTACTACGCAGACAAGAAAAATAAAAACGGCAAAAGATTTCCGTGTACGACTTACACGCGAAGATACGTCAACTAACGAAAAGCAAGGCTTAACCGCCTTGCTTTTTTTATGCTGAAATTGCCATGTTTCGCTGTGGTTACATTTCTGTTCCAAGCCACCGTTTTCCCAGTTACAATCGCGTTTTTGGGTAGTTACAAAGATGTCCTTTTTGCTCACGCGGGTGTTCTGGCTTTTTGAGTTTTCGGGGTTTATACTGTATGCGTAATCGAAAGCGAGAACAGATTTCCGACTGTTGCTTGCGGACTTTTGCAAAGATAAAGGCGGCCGCCTTCCGACAATAAGTCGCACGAAGCAGAACGTTTCAAAAACTCGTAAAGATTATAAAATTTACAATTTAATATTTTTTCATTCGCTGTGCTAACGGCAACACGGGCAAATTAAAAAAATCTAAATTATAAGGAGTTTACAAATGGCAAAAGAAAGCAAAGCCGCTGCTAACAAAGGCGGCGAAAAAAGAGAACGCAGATGGAGCGTGCCTACAAAACGCGCTAAAGGTTACGCGGAAGAACGCAAGGCAAAAGTCCATCAGCACGGAGAAAAAGAAGGTAAAGAACTTACCGACTACGAGGCAGGTCTTCGCTCCGGTTATTTGCAATGTCAGAGCGACCATAGCGGACTGTACAAGTACAAAAAAGCGCTCGACGAAGGCAAGTCCAAAGCCGAAGCCAAAAGAATTTCCAGAGAAATCGGAAAAAGAAAATAAATTACAGGAGAATTTTAATATGGCAGAAAACAAAATTAAAAACCCTATCAAGGTTGAAAGAGAAACTTTTGAAATGGACGGCAAACAGTATTTTTCTTACTTTATCAGAGGAACGGTTCGCGGCAAAGACGTAAAAGTTGCAATCGTACCCCCTGATAAGGGCGGTTACGTTGTGTTGGACATCGTATTTGACGGAGCAATGGAAGCCGAACTCGTCGTTATTCCTTACG
Organism: Christensenella sp. UBA6420; assembly: GCA_002439705.1. Lineage (GTDB taxonomy): Bacteria > Bacillota > Clostridia > Christensenellales > DTU072 > CAG-1782. The sequence continues at coordinate 892 of DJPE01000078.1, read as the reverse complement.
AAATGAAGGACGATAACGGCAAAACGATTAAAGGTAACACTTATGCGGTTCGTTCTTACGATGAAGACGGTACGGTTTATGAATGCAAAGTAAAACCCTTCCGTTATTCCGACAAAAACATTCTCGATATGCTTTTGAGGTAATTATTAAAATAAAAAAAAGAGAGGTAAAACGAAATGAAAAATAATAAACTTTTCAAAATTCTTATGAGCGGAACGCTCTGTATCGCAACCGTAGTCGGAAGCGTTTTCGGACTTGTGGCTTGCGGAAATAAAAACGACGATTCTTCGCAAAAGTCGGCGTATAAGCCGATTATCGACGATATTATCGGTGAATCGGATAATGAAAACGGCGTTGGTGATGTGGATTATGACATTGGCAATACGCCCAACATTAAACTTATGGCGGTAAGAAAGGCTGCCGCTAATGGAAGCCTTGAAGAAAGCGAACTCGAAGTAACGGCAACGATTACACCCGAAAACGCCACGAACAAGGCTGTTGATTGGAGCGTTGCGTTCCAGAATGCAAGTTCTGCGTGGGCGAGCGGTAAAAACGTAAGCGATTACGTTACGGTAACACCCGATTCAGACGGTTCGCTTAAAGCGACGGTTAAAAATCTTAAAGCGTTCGGCGAAAAAATCGTCGTTACGGTAACGTCGAGGGCAAATGCGGCTGTGAAAGCGACTATCGTCTGCGATTACAACAGAAAAGTTACGGCTATTTCTTCCGCAAATCTTGTAAAAGGCGGCGTGTCGGTTGCCTTTAACAATATCGTGATAGGCGGGCTCGGCAATACGAGCGACAGCGCGGCATACACCATAGGTCACACTTCCGCATTTTCGGATTATACGGTAGCGGGCACGGAAAAAATTACGAGCAAAATCAAGTTCAA
>DJPE01000061.1:32183-37612 GCA_002439705.1 Christensenella sp. UBA6420 | reverse complement strand
TATAAAAAAATGAAAAAATTTTTAAGAGTAGTCGAAGTTATTTTTAAGGTAATAGCGATAATTGTACTGCTGGTTTTGACGGTATATCTTGCGTTGTGTTCTTACGACGTGTCGGTAGATAATTCGTTTACTTTGTCGAAAGGAAGCTACGGAAAAAATCCTATATGGTTATCCGACGGAAACGCAACGACAGTAGACGATATTTATGAAAAAAGCGAAGGGAACGATTATTTAGCGACTTATAAAATTTATGAACTTGTTTGTAAGAAACTTATGTTGTCTAAGGCGTACGGTTCGAGAGCGAAATCGGTTATTCAAGCGTGGGTAGGAGAGAGTTACGGCGACAAGAACGGTCTTTCCGTAGACGTGACGAACAACAGTTCCCATCAATATCTGGTGGCGGGCGAGCCCGAACTTAACGCTAATCAGAAAGTGTATAAGTCGTACACCAATTCCATTTATCTTACCGACTGTTCCAACGACGGTTTTAAGGGCATACTTAAAGCCGCGGTGCAGTTTGCGGACAGGGGATATTCCGACGGGGTTAAATCGTACAAGCAGAAAGGAACGCTTAAGGTAATGGACGACGGCGACGAAATTTTCGACTGGAACGGCGACGTAACGGAAAGCGAAGCCACGGCATCGCGCATCTACAAAGACACCGATTTGCGTGATATAGACAATTTTATTACGAATAAAGACACAATTTTAGCAGACAGTTGCAGAATCAAAAGAGAGTACGACGAGAATTATTCCATGTACAAATATACGATAAACTACAAACTTGACTGTTCGAGCTCGGATGAAGGTTGTGCGACGTATTATGAAGTGTCGGCGGTAAAGGATATGCTTGGCGGATTTATGAAAGAGATGTCTTACGACAGTCTCGAAGTCGAATTGCAGCTTTATTCCAACGGATATTTATTGCGTCGCAGTCTTGTGCAGAACTGGACGGTTACGGTAAACTTCCTTAACTTTACGGGACATGCGAAGAGTTCGCTTGACGAATTATACAATTACAAGGCGAACGAGTGTATAATTACGGAGTTAAAGCAATAAAGCAGATTTTTAATTAAATGATTTTACCATATAACGGACGAAAGGAAATATGGTAAGTTTTGTGGTAAAGCCGTGGTTTTTATAGAATTTCACGGCTTTTTTGTTAGAATACGAAACGCCGAGAAATATTCCTTTCGAACCCGAAGCGGCAAGATTTCCGCAGGCAAGATCAATAAGTTTGCCACCGAAGCCTCTGCTTGTATATTCGGGCAAAATATCGATATGCAAGTGCGACGGATATTTTTTCGCGATACGTTTTTCCAAAGCAAGAGAAAGCTTTTTTATAAAATATTCAATGAGCGAAAGTTTTTTCAATTCGGGCAGGAATTCCGATTTGAATTTTGCGGAGTAAGTATTAAAATCGAACGATGTAATAATATACCCGACGGCAATGTCGTTATCGTCGAGTACGAAACAGTTTTGCGGTTCTTTCTCGGTATAATAATCGTTGTAAAGATTAAGCAGAATCCTCTTTTTAGTTTCGTTATTCGTCGGCTGAGCCGTAAGCAAACATATATTTTGACAGTTAAGTTTATCTTTGGCTTGATATTTACGTATTTGCATAGTATAATAATTGTACTCCTATGAAAAATAATAACATATTTTCTGCGGACAGGTCAACGGAGGCGGTATGAAAAAGAATACTACTATTGCGATAACGTCAGCGATTATTACCATGATCGCCGTGCTTTGCGTGCTTTGTGCCGCCGCGCCCGTGAATTCTTACGTTTACAAAACAGTTCTTCCCGATACCCCTTTATATGCGGAAACGAGTTTGGAAAGTGAAATTCTTATAAAAATTCCGCAAAATGCCGTAATCGAGATAGTCGGAGAAAAAATTTTTACGGGCGAAACCGAATGGCAAAAGGTGACTTATACCACATTTACCGGATACGTAAGGAACGACGCTATTTATCGTAGTGCAGCTAACGATAATTATACAGTGAAGCCGGTAACGGCCGTTTCCGAAAGGATGGGCGAAGACATAGGTCTTTACGATACGCACACGGCGGACGCCGTAGCGGTAAAAACCATCCACGACGGCGAGAAGGTAAGACTTATTTCAAACGGAATAGATTACGGCGAATTTTCGTTAATCGAATACGACGGCGATTTTTATTTTATTCGCAGTTCCGATATAACCGACGGATTAAGCTACAACCAAAAACTTGCGGTAATAATTGCATGCTGTTTCGTAGGCGCGCTTATTTTTGCGGGAATAGTAGCGATAGCGATAAGGAAACGCAAAAAGGTTTAACCAAAATAAATTATAGTTCATATTTATGGCTGTATGAAAATTTGTTTTAAGAATGCGTACGGCTACTCGGATATTTTATCGATAAAACCTGACGGAGCAGACGTTGTTTCCGTTAATTTTTATAATACGATTTGTTTAAGGCGATATTTCGATTTGCCGAAGAGTCTGCGGGCAGCGACTGAACTAAGTCTTTGCGGAAACACGGACGTACTTTTACATGCGAAGTTGGATATAGAAGGCGATAAATATCTTTCGACGGTATTTTTTCACGATGGCGGAATATCCGGAGTAAGCGACTGTTTAACAAACGATATGTACACGGTCGGGAACGCTTTGCGAATGTATAGGGTCGGTAACGTTAAAGCGGGCATAGCTGTTGATAAAGATATAGCGTATGCGGGCGCGAGCAATTTTTTTTACGGCGGCGCGAAACTTATTTTTCATAACGCACTCGGTAAGTTCGATAAAGACTATTACGCCGCATACAGGAGTCATTTGCGTCTGGGCGGCGGGATAATCGTAGGCTTGTTTTCCGACGGTCCGATAGTCGCAGACGGAGAAGTGAAAACGGCAGATTCGTATTTTAAGATAGACGTCGAGAAAGAAAATTTATGCGTTATGAAAAGTTTTTTAAGACTGTCCGACGGCGAATAGAATTATTACAGGTGTTCAAACTTAACTGTTTTTTTAAGAAAACTATTAAAATAATGAAAAGTTATTGCTAGGAATGAAAAATGGTGATATAATATCGGTAGGAATTAAAAATAACCTTATAAAGGAGATATTATATGAACAAAAAGACCATTTGCGATGTTGACGTAAAAGGCAAGAAGTGTCTTGTCAGAGTGGACTTTAACGTACCCATGAAGAATGGCGTAATCACCGACGAAAACCGTATTAACGGCGCATTGCCCACCATTAAGTACCTTATGGAACACGGAGCAAAAGTTATACTTTGCTCGCATCTCGGCAGACCTTATTCGATTTTCAGCAAAGAAATCAAAAAGATTAAACCCGAAGACGAAGGTAAGACCAGAGAAGAACTCACTGCTCTTACCTTAAAGAAATGTTCTTTGAAACCCGTTGCGGACAGACTTAACGAAATTCTCGGCGGAAAAGTTACTTTTGCTACCGACGTAATAGGCGAAGACGCGCAGAAGAAAGTGGCCGCTTGCAAAGACGGCGAAGTAGTGCTTCTCGAGAACCTTCGTTTCCATTCCGAAGAGACAAAGAACGATGAAAATTTCTGCCGCGCTTTGGCTAAATTCTGCGATATATACGTAAACGATGCGTTCGGTACCGCTCACAGAGCTCACGCTTCTACCGCTGGTATTGCGCAATACGGTCTTTGCCAGGCTGCTGTTGCGGGCTTCCTTATCGAAAAGGAATTGAAAGTTATGGGCGGAGCTTTGGAAAACCCGACCCATCCGTTCGTCGCTATTCTCGGCGGAGCTAAGGTAAGCGATAAAATCGGCGTAATAAATAATCTTATCGAAAAAGTCGATACTATCATTATCGGCGGTGGTATGGCTTATACTTTCTTCAAGGCGAAAGGATATAGCGTAGGAACCAGCCTCTGCGAAGAAGACAAAGTAGAACTTGCGAAAGAACTTATGGCGAAAGCCGAAGCTAAGGGCGTAAAACTCGTACTTCCCATCGACACGAAAGTATCCAAGGTATTCCCCGATCCTATCGACGGCCCCGTAGACATCAAGGTAGTACCGAGCAATCAGATTCCCGATGATATGATGGGACTTGACATAGGCCCCAAGACGCAGAAGCTTTTTGCCGATACGCTTAAAGGAGCTAAGACCGTAATCTGGAACGGACCTATGGGTGTGTTTGAAAACCCGACTCTTGCCGAAGGTACCATTTCTGTAGCGAAAGCTATAAGCGAACTTACCGACGCTACCACGATTATCGGCGGTGGCGACAGCGCGGCTGCCGTTAAGAAACTCGGTTTTGCCGACAAGATGACGCACATTTCTACCGGCGGCGGCGCCAGCCTCGAATTTCTCGAAGGACTCGAACTCCCAGGCGTAGCTTGCCTTGACGACAAATAAATCTACTAAAATAGATAACTATTACTATACAAAAATTAAAGGAGAAAATTGACATGACTAAGAAAACAATTATCGCCGGCAACTGGAAAATGAACAAGACCAATGCCGAAACCAAAGAACTTATTCAGGCTCTTATTCCTCTCGTGAAAGACGCTAAATGCGAAGTCGTTTGCTGCGTTCCGTTTACTGATATCGTGACCGCAAGAAAGGCTGCAAGAGGCAGTAATATTAAAATAGGCGCTCAGAACGTACACTGGGCTGAAAAAGGAGCTTTCACCGGCGAAATCAGTGCGGAAATGCTCAAAGAACTTAAAGTTCAGTACGTAATCACCGGACACAGTGAAAGACGCCAATACTTTGGAGAAACCGACGAAACCGTTAATTTAAGAACCAAAGCCGCTCTTAACGCCGGACTTAAAGTCATCGTTTGCGTAGGTGAACTTCTTTCTGAAAGAGAAGCCGGAAAGACCGCGGAAGTAGTAACCAGACAGACCATCGGAGCTTTGAAAGACATCTCCAAGCAGGAACTTAAGAGAGTCGTAATAGCTTATGAACCCGTATGGGCTATCGGTACAGGTAAGACCGCTACCGCTCAGGACGCTAACGACACCATCAAGATTATTCGTAAGGTAGTACGCAAACTCTACGGAAGAGCCAGTGCAAACTCCATTCGTATCCAGTACGGCGGCAGCATGAACCCGAAGAACGCTTCCGAACTCATGTCTATGAAGGAAATCGACGGCGGACTTATCGGCGGAGCCAGCTTGAAGCCCGAAGATTTTGCGAAAGTAGTAAACTACTAAGATTACTAATCTTAATTTTTGATTGACGATAACGCAAATCCGGGTATTCGGGTTTGCGTTATTGCGGTAAAGAGGTAATATGAAAAAAACATATGGTTTAATAATATTAGACGGTTTCGGAATTAACAAAGAAACCTACGGCAACGCAATTAAAGCCGAAGGCGTACCTTACTTTCATAGCTTGGAGGCTAAATATCCGCACACGCAAATAGGCGCGTCGGGTATGGACGTCGGTCTTCCCGACGG
>DJPE01000061.1:24095-32136 GCA_002439705.1 Christensenella sp. UBA6420 | reverse complement strand
ATGGGCAACAGCGAAGTGGGACACCTTAATATGGGCGCAGGCAGAGTCGTATATCAGGAACTCACAAGAATTACTAAATCTATAAACGACGGCGATTTCTTTAAAAACGAAGCGTTTTTGCATGCAATGCGTAGCGCGAAACAGAACGGAAAAAAACTGCACACCTACGGGCTCTTGAGTACCGGCGGAGTACATTCACCTTTTGAACATCTGTGCGCTATCATAAAACTTGCTAAAAAGGAAGGTCTCGACAATATTTACATTCATTGTTTCCTTGACGGCCGTGACGTACCGCCGAAAAGCGGTGCCGATTTTATTCATAAACTTCAAGAGTTTATGAAAGAAGAAAATTTCGGCAAAATCGCTACCGTACAGGGGAGATTTTACGCAATGGACAGAGATAACCGTTGGGACAGAGTGGAAAAAGCTTATAACGCTCTTACCATGGGCGAAGGCGAACGTATAGAATGTGCTGAATGTGCCGTGAGAAAGAGTTACGAAGACGGCGTGACCGACGAATTCGTTACGCCTAAAGTGGTTTTTGAAAACGATAAGCCCGTAGCAAAAATCGAAAAAGGCGACAGCATCATTTTCTTCAATTTCAGACCTGACAGAGCGAGAGAAATCACAAGAGCGTTTATTATGCCCGATTTCAATGCTTTCGTGCGCAAGAGCGGATTTTTGGCTCCCGTATACGTCGGTATGACTCAATACGACGCTACTTTCGCTCCGTATCTCGACACGGCGTTCAAACCGCAGACTTTGGTCAATACGCTCGGCGAAGTAATCGCAAAGAAAGGATTAAGTCAGTTGAGAATAGCCGAAACCGAAAAGTACGCTCACGTCACTTTCTTCTTTAACGGCGGCGTGGAAAAACCCAACGAAAACGAAACGAGAGTGCTTATTCCGTCCCCGAAGGTCGCTACTTACGATTTGAAGCCCGAGATGAGTGCGTACGAAGTCACCGCAAAGGCTGTCGAAGAAATACAGAGCGGCAAATACGACCTTATGATACTTAACTTTGCTAACTGCGATATGGTAGGTCACACGGGAGTGTTCGACGCTGCGGTAAAGGCGGTTAAGGCAGTAGACGAATGTCTCGAAAAGGTAGTAAACGCATTGCGTGCCACGGGCGGTGACGTTATCGTAACAGCCGACCACGGCAACGCGGATAAGATGTGCGAAGCCGACGGTACGCCGTTTACCGCACATACAACCAATCCCGTACCCGTAGTGATTGTATGCGATAAGAAAGTTAAGTTGCGCGAGGGCGGAACTCTTGCTGATATTGCACCCACGCTTTTGAAGCTTATGGGCATCGAACAGCCTGCCGAAATGACCGGCAAGTCGCTGTTTTAATTAAAAACTAATCGTCACAGGCGGTAAATTCGCAAAAATAATAAATTCGTTATTGCGTTTTTACCGCCGTTGTGATATGATATTTCAGTAGATAACGTAAAACTCGGAGGTTATTATGGCAAAGAAAGAGAATAACGCAGATAATCAGCAAACATTTCAGTTTGAATTACAAAAAAACGAGCCTATCGTTAAACCTAACGGTGATAGAGATTATTTTGCCGAGTATTACAGAACTTACAAAAACGACTATATCGATCAATATCTTAAAGCATACAGAGAGCTTAAAGACGTAAACGCTGCCATCGACAAAGTGGACGGCACCACGGGCAATAATAACGAAAACAAATAATTTAACGTAATTAAGACGCGCCTTAAGGTGCGTTTTTATATTTTTAGACGTAAATGAGCTTATTCGATAAATTTTTGAAGGCGATAGTGCCTTTGCCGCAGATTAAAAAATCGCATAAATTTTTATTTATCGGTCCGCATCCCGACGATATAGAAATCGGAGCAGGAGAAACGGCGTATCTTTTGGCAAACCGTGGCGATGAAGTAAAATTTTTAATATGCACGGACGGAAGACACGGTATTTACGACGAAAAGCTTTGCGTCGAAGACAAAGTAGAAATAAGGAAGAATGAAAGCGTGAATTCGGCGAAAATACTTGGAGTAAACGAAGTCGAATTTTTATCGTTTCCCGATGGCGGAAGCTATACGGCGGAAGAATTGTCGAAAGAAATATCCAAAGTCGTGGCGGAATATAAACCCGATTTTATTTTTGCACCCGATCCGACGGTAAGGACCGAATTACATACCGACCACATAAAGTGCGGTTTGGCGGCAGGATATGCCTTTTTACAAAGCGAAGTCAGGTCGCAGCTTGCCGAAGACGGACTCGTAGCAATGCCCGTTAAAGGTATTGCGTATTACTTTACGGATAAACCTAATCAGTATATAAAGACAAAGGGCAGAAAGGTCTTCGATAAAAAGATAGAAAGTATTTTAGCTCACAAAAGTCAATTTCCGAACTCTACGAAAACGGAGAAAGCCGATTTTAACGGAATTAAAGCCTATCTTACGTTCAGGTCGATAAGGTTCGGGTTGAGAAAAATTTGCGGAAGAGCCGACGGATTTAGAGTGCAAGGCAGGGTACATTCTCATTGCGCACCCGAAAGTGTAAATATTTAGTAACTCAAAAAAACAATTTTAATAAAATTTCCATATAATATTGACAAGCAGATATTGCGATGTTAAGATAAAAATAATTTAATAAACTGTTGAAGCAGAGTAGTAAACGAACGGATTGTATTCAGAGAGTTGCGGTAAGGTGCGACGCAACTACATGATTTCGTTGAATGGACTGCCGAGGGCGAAGGCGAAATTTATTGGTAAAGTAGCTTTCGACGTGACTCCCGCGTAAGTCGGACAGGATATGATTGTATCCGCATAAAGGTAGCTTAGGCTACGAAATTGGGTGGCAACACGATAAGAATTCGTCCCATAGACGGGTTCTTTTTTTATATAAAAAGGAGATATGCATTATGATTAAGATTCCTACCAAAATTTATTTAAGCGAAGAAGATATACCGCGTAAGTGGCATAACGTGCGCGCGGTAATGAAAGAAAAGCACGACCCTTTCTTAAATCCCGTTACGCTGAAACCTTGTAAGCCCGACGATTTACGCCCCGTATTTTGTGACGAGCTTATAAAGCAGGAATTCAACGATTACGACGAGTATATAGATATTCCCGACGGGATAGTGGAATTCTATAAAATGTTCCGTCCGTCACCGCTTGTAAGAGCTTATTGGTTGGAAAAATATCTCGACACGCCCGCACATATTTATTATAAGTTCGAAGGAAACAACACTTCGGGCAGTCACAAGCTGAATTCCGCAGTCGCACAAGCGTATTACGCAAAAGAACAAGGGATAACGAAACTTACTACCGAAACGGGAGCGGGGCAATGGGGAACGGCTCTTTCAATGGCGTGCGCCTTTTACGGACTCGATTTGACGGTGTATATGGTCAAGGTATCGAGCGAGCAAAAACCGCAAAGGAAAGAAGTGATGAGAACGTACGGAGCTAAGGTAATAGCGAGTCCGTCAAACACTACCGACGCGGGCAGGAAAATACTTGCCGAATTCCCGGAAACGGGCGGAAGTTTAGGTTGTGCCATAAGCGAAGCGATGGAGACGGCTCGCAAGACGGATAATTGCAGGTATGTTTTGGGCAGCGTATTGGACCACGTTCTGTTGCATCAATCCGTTATTGGATTGGAAAGTAAAACCGCTCTCGAAAAATACGGCGTTACGCCCGATATAGTGATAGGTTGCGCAGGCGGCGGAAGTAATTTAGGCGGGCTTATAAGTCCTTTTATGGGCGACAGGATAAAAGGGCTTAATAATACGAGATTTATTGCGGTAGAACCCGCAAGTTGTCCGTCTTTGACTCGCGGCAGATACGTTTACGATTTCGGAGATACGGGCAAAACGACTCCGTTAATGAGAATGTATACCTTAGGGTGCGGATTTATGCCATCGGCAAATCATGCGGGCGGACTGCGTTTTCACGGAATGAGTCCCGTCGTATCGAAACTATATCACGACGGATATATAGAAGCCGTCGCAGTGGAACAGACGAGCGTGTTCAAGGCAGCGGAAGAGTTTGCCCGGTGCGAAGGAATTTTGCCTGCACCCGAGTCCGCACACGCAATTAAAGTAGCGATGGACGAAGCCATTAAATGTAAAGAAACGGGAGAAGCAAAGAATATACTTTTCGGACTTACGGGTACCGGATACTTCGATATGAGTGCCTATAAGGCGTATAACGACGGAAATATGACAGACTATATTCCGACGGAAGAAGACTTGGAAAAGGGTTTCGCTTCTATCCTGGATATTCCGCAAAATAAATAATTTTTAAGTTAATTTTTTAGTTGTTTTCTGTCGATACACTATCCCGCGGGCGTTTGACATTGCCTGCGGGTTTTTATATAATATGGGTATGAAAAAAAATTGGTTTAAGTTAGATACGAAACAGATTGCCGGTATGGCTGTTCTGACGGCGTTGGCTGTCGGTTTGGCTTTGGCTTTTCACGTCCCATTATTTTTGAATTTTCTTGAATATGACATGGCGGACGTCCCGATATTTTTGTGTACGTTTATGTACGGACCTTTCGCCGGAGTAATAGTTACCGTTATAGTCAGCGTAATTCAAGGTTTTACCGTAAGTGCTGGCGGTGGATATATCGGTGTTATTATGCATATTCTTGCGACAGGCTCGTACGTTCTCGTGTCGGGGATAATCTATTCAAAACATAAGTCTTTCAAAGGCGCGCTCATTGCTATTGCGTCGGGTATACTTACTTGGATGGTGTTAATGATTTTATGGAATATTATTATTACGCCTTTTTATTTGCATATACCGCATAAATTAATTTTCGATTCACTTGGGCTTATCGTAGCATTTAACGCAGTAAAAGTCACCGCAAACAGTCTTTTAACGTTACTGCTGTATAAAAGGTTGCGCCACTTGTTCAGTTATATTTTCAAAACCGATAAATACGATAAAAAGAGCAAAAAATTCAAAATATCGTCTTCGGAATGCGAGTTCGTTACCCGTAGCGTGAAAGAAACGGAAGCGTTGGCAGCCGAACTTGCGAGCAAGTTGAAAGGCGGAGAAGTTATTCTTCTTAACGGACAGTTGGGTGCGGGAAAAACAGCGTTTACGAAAGGTTTGGCGAAAGCGTTAGGGATAAAAGAAAACGTAACGAGTCCTACGTTTACGATAATGAAAGAGTACAACGGCGAAAAATTCAACCTTTGCCACTTCGATATGTACAGGATAGAAAGTCCCGAAGAACTTGCCGAACTCGGACTCAGGGAACTTCTTTACGACGATAAAAACGTTTGCGTAATCGAATGGAATAAATTTGACGATTTGCAATCAGTGATAAACGTAGACGTCGAGTATATTAACGAGAAAGAACGGAAATTTTCTTTCAAGGGGATAAATTTATGAACGTACTTTGCATAGATACGACTACCGAATATATCGTGATTGCTTTACAAAAAGACGGGAAGTCCGATTATTTTATAAGCGAAAAGGGCTGTAAAAAGCATAATTCGATAATTCTCTCGACGATAGACGAGTTTTTGGGCAAAAACGAATTAAAAATAGGCGATATTGACGTATTCGGCGTGGCGGTAGGTCCGGGTAGCTTTACGGGAATAAGAGTAGGCGTCGCAACGATGAACGCTTTTTCGCTTGCGTTAAACAAAAAACTCGTATCCGTTACTACGCTTGAATTGCCCGTCAGAAAAGATAAAACGATGACTCTTCTCGACTGCAAGCACGATAATTTTTATTGCGGAATTTTCGACGGCGGGGAAGAAAAATATCTTGCCTTAAATAAATCGGAAATAGACTCTTATCCGTACGAAAAAATATATATGGAAGGCACTTATCCAAAAGAATTGTTGTCTAAATGTTTGGCAAAAATAGATAAAGGCGAATTCGTAAGTCAGGCTAAGCCTTTTTACGTTAAAAAATCTTCTGCCGAAATCGAAACGGGAATAGAATGTTAGTTAAAGAGAGTTTAACCGAAAATAACGTAAAAAAAGTAGCCGAGTTGGAGATAGAGTGTTTTGGTAAAGACGCTTGGAGCGAAAATTTATTAAGACAAGAGATAGGACAAGCCGATAAACATTACGTCGTTTTGTTTTCGGACGGAGAGCTCGTAGCCTACGGCGGGTTTTCGCAGGTTCTTAACGAAGGCGATATAATGAATATAGCCGTAGCCGAAAAGTTCAGAAGACAAGGGTACGGCAAACGGATTTTGGAAGAAATTTTCAACATAGCCAAAAGTTTGGGAATAGAGAGAATAACGTTGGAAGTAAGAGAAAGTAATCTTCCCGCAAGAAGTTTATACGAAAAAGAAGGTTTCGTCTTTTCGGGTGTACGTCGCAATTACTATCGCAACAAAGAGAATTGTTGCATATATTGGAAAGTGATTGCGGAGGACATAACTGATTAATCATATTCAATTCGGACAAGGTAAAGACATAATTTTTTTACACGGGTGGGGCGGAGATATTCGCTCTTTTTTAGCGTGCGCGAAAGTAGTTTCCGAAAAATACCGCGTGACTTTAGTAGATTTTTACGGGTTCGGGAAGACGCCGCCTTTGTCTTATCCCGCGTACGTAGGCGATTACGCAAAAAGCATAGTCGATTTGATACGTTTTTATAAAATGAGCTCCGCGTATATAGTAGGACACTCGTTCGGCGGGCGGGTGGCTATGCGACTCGCTTCGGAATACGGATATATGCTCGACGGAATAGTTTTGGTTGACAGTGCGGGATTAAAACCGCGTCGCGGGTTAAAATACTATTTCAAAGTAGGCGCACACAAACTACTAACCAAACTTAATATTAAACACAGCGCGGGGAGCGACGATTACCGCAAACTATCGGGAGTAATGAAAGAAACGTTCAAAAACGTAGTGAACGAAGACCAAACGAGAGAACTGAATAAAATTACTCTGCCCACGCTTATCATATGGGGTGACAAAGATAAAGATACGCCCATATATATGGCAAAGAGAATTAACCGTAGCATAAAGAACAGTTCTTTAATAGTGTTCAAGGGCGAAGGGCATTTCGCTTATCTGCGCAGGAACAAAGCGTTTACGGCGATACTCTTAAATTTTCTTGCGGAAGGTGGATATGAAGTGGATAGTAGCGGGACTATATGCGATAACTTGCGTCGTAACGTCGTTAAGATACCTCGTTTGCGCGCAAAAAAATAATTACGTTTTCGTCTTCGGGGAAAAGACTTTCCTTTATTGGCTCATTATCGCGGTTATTTCGCTACCGACCATATTTTTAGCCCTTTTCGACAATGACGGATACTTGTTCGAAACGGCGAAAATAATATGGAGCTGTATCGTCGTAGCCGCGGCGTACGTTTATACTATGTCTTTCAAAACGAAATTGAAATTTACCGAAAGAGCTACGAAAAATTACATCGTTTGCGTAGCGTTTTCGATATTGTTCGCGACTATTCCGACGGTATTTTTAAGTGAAAAAATATCGGTTTGTTACAGTAGTTGCACGCCGCTTATATCACCGCTTTTTACATTGTTTTCAACAATTTTCACAAGGGAATATTTTGAAAGAAAAAACAGAGAATTCGTAAAAAAGCAAGCGGAGCGTTTAGCCGATACAAACGTAATAAAAATAGGAATTACGGGGAGTTTCGGAAAGACGAGTTGTAAAAGAATTCTTACCGAGATGCTGTCGGGAAAGTATAAGGTAATTTCGACCGAAAGTAATTATAATACGCCGATGGGAATAGCTTTGACGGTAGAAAAAATGAAAGGCGAAGAAGAAGTTTTTATAGCGGAAATGGGAGCGAGAAAAAAGGGAGATATAAAGTATATGTGCGAAAAGTTCAAGCCCGATATAGGAATTATTACGGGCGTGTGCGCGCAGCATATGCAAACTTTCAAATCGTTGCACGAAATCTACATGGAAAAGAACGAGCTGAGTAAAGCCACGGCGGTATGCGCGTTTAACTGTAACGACAAGTACGCGTTAAAAATGTATAAGGAAAGAAAGGGCATAAAGCTCCGTTCCTGCATAGGTAAAACGGGAGACGCGTACGCCGATAACGTGTTGG
>DJPE01000061.1:11210-24074 GCA_002439705.1 Christensenella sp. UBA6420 | reverse complement strand
CGTTGGAAAACACTAAATTCGATTTACACTTAAATAATGAAGTTTATGCTACCGAAACCAAGCTTTTAGGTAGACATAATCTGCAAAATATCGTTTTGTGCGCCACGATAGCGTCTTATCTCGGAGTGGACGGAGATAAAATTTTCTCCGCTATAAAAAATCTTGCTCCGGCTCCGCACAGGTTGGAATATTTATACGCGAACGGAATACATATATTAGACGACGGGTATAACTCGAACGAAGTGGGAATAAGGTACGCAACCGAAGTCGTCGACTCGTTCGACGGTAGGAAAGTGGCGGTAAGTCAAGGCATAGCCGAAGGCGGCAAGGAGCGGAAACGCCTTAATCTTTCGGTAGGGAAAACGCTGTCGGAACACGCGGACGTAATAATTTTATGTGGCGCGAACAGACGGCTTATAAAAAGGGGAATAGGTAAAAATTACGTCGGGAAGACGTACGTTTATCGCACTCTCGCCGCTGCACAAAAACATTTCGGGAAGATACTGAAAAAGGGCGATTTACTGTTCTTACAGAACGATTTGCCAGACATATTATAGCGGAGGTTTTTATTATGATAGGACTTGTTTTCGGTGGGGAAAGTTGCGAACACGATATATCGGTAATTACCGCATTATCTGCATATAACGCAATAAAAAATAAAATTAAAATTACGTTAATTTATATGAAAAACGGAAGTTTTTATATAGGAGAAAAATTATCGGATATAAATTCATATAAGAGTTTTTCGCCGAAAGGACTGAAAAAAGCGTATTTTGAAAACGGCGAAATAATCGTAGGTAACGGTGTTTTTCGTAAGCGAGAGAAAGCGGAAGCCGTAGTTATGTGCAACCACGGCGGAGCGGGCGAAAACGGAAGTTTAAGCGGGTATTTCGAAACTGTCGGCGTGCCGTACAGCGCGGCGAATCCCGTTGGCAGCGGTATATGTATGGACAAAGCGTTTACTAAAGCCATGCTCGAAAAGTTCAAGTTCCCGACGGTAAATTACAGAATATTCAGGGAGTGCTACGACGTAGGTAAATTGTTCGATATAGAGTATCCAGTAATAATAAAACCCGCAAGGAACGGTTCGAGCGTTGGCATATCATACGCAAACGATAAAGACGAACTTATTAAGGGTATAGAAAACGCTTTGAGTTTCGACGATAAACTCATTATAGAAAAGGCTTTGCAAAATTTCAGAGAGTTTAATTGCGCGGCGTTCGACGGTGAAAAAGGAGTCGTTTTAAGTGACGTAGAAGAAGTCGTTTCTAAAAACAAATTCTTGAATTTCGACGATAAGTATATGTCGTCCACCGATATCGGACACAAAATTCCTGCGGATATAGCCGATAAGTTGCGTGACAGAATAATGCGTATAACGAAAGAAATCTATATGCTGTTTGAACTTAAAGGTGTAATAAGAGTAGATTTTTTGTACGCCGACAACAAATTGTACGTAAACGAAATAAACACGATACCCGGCTCTATGGCAAGTTATTTATTTAAGTCGAAAAAAATAACTTACTCCGACTTAATAGTGAGTTTGGTCGACGCAGCGAAAAGGTGTTACGATAGCAGGCACAAGTTATCTTGCGATTTTGCGAGCGACGTACTTAAAAATTTCGACGGTATTAAGTCGGAAGGAATAAAAAAATAGCGTTTCAGGACGCATTGGAAGATGATTTTTCGACGCGTTCTTCGTGTTCTAAAATCTTTAACAAATCGTCGAGAACTTTGTTCTTTGACAACCACCAGTCGCGCGACCACACGGTGACGATTTTCCAGCCTTTACTTTCCCAAAAGTCGAGTTTCGAGATATAACTTTCGGTAGGGGACTCGTCTTTTACGGAGCTTTTGCCGTAGTCGAAATTTATTCCGATTAAAAACTTTTCTTTATTTTTATCGTAAACGGCTAACGGCAGGGTGTATTCGGCGTTACCTAAATTCCTTACGACTTCATACCCCGATTTTTCCAAAAATACGGCGACCTCTTCGGCGTACGGAGTAGAATTTTCTTCGCGAGATTCGCCGCGGCGTAAGGAGCGAAGCACGTTAATAAGGTCGCTACCGTTATTTTCGCTGACGGCTCTTGCGTACAAAAGATACTTTTTAAGAAGTTTCGGTCCGTCGTTTTTTGCTGAGTCGGCTTTAGTGAGTTCTTCGGGTTCGATACCCGTTACGATATATATTTTCTTTTTTGCTCTCGTAATCGCTACGTTAAGCCTGTTTTCTCCGCCTTCCGCCGATAAAAATCCGAACTGAAAATTTAATTTTCCGTCTTTGTTTTTCGAATATCCCACGCTGAAAATTATTATATCCCGCTCGTCACCTTGGACGTTTTCTAAGTTTTTTACGAATAAAGAATAGTTTTCGCCAGATTCTATGCGGTTTTGTTCCTTATACAAAAGTTTTCCAAAAGAAGAATTTTTTTCCGCTTCTCTTTCAAAAAGGTCTTCTATGCAGTCTTTTTGTTCGGAATTGAATGTCACTATACCGATAGTTTCTTCGTTTTTTCTGTTTTGCAGAAGAGTTTTTACGAGATTAACTACAGCGCGGGCTTCTTCTTCGTTGCGGCGGTCACGCCATATTCCTTTGACGAAAACCCTTTCTATCGGCGGTTCTTTTCGGTTGACGAAAAGGTTAGGCGCGATTTGCAGTTTGTTTTCGTAGAACGCCGTGTTGGAAAAGTCGATAAGTTCGGAATAATCGCTTCTGTAATGGTAATTAAGTCGGATAGGCTCGTATTTTGCTTCGGCAAGGTCGAGTAAGGATACGACTTCCAAAGCGGCTTGCGTTGGTAAATCGGCGTCCGAAGCGTAATCGTCGGAATATTTGCGTATAAATCCGACGGACGGTTTAAGCTGCTTGTTGTCGCCGGCTACTATTACGCTCTTTCCGCGGTAGATGGACGGGATAGCGTTTTCTATAAAAATCTGACTCGCTTCGTCGAAAATAACCATGTCGAATATGTCTTTTTTTAGCGGAAACAATGCGCTTACGTTTTGCGGAGAAAGTATCCAACAGGGGAATAATTCGGTTACAAAGTCGCCGAAGCAAGACATGAATTTAGATATGTTCCATAAATTCCGTTTTTTTCGGAACTGATAAACGTAATCGGCGGCTTTTTTTGAGCATGTTATATCGCTTATATACGAGTCGATATTACGGTTAAGTGCGATTTCTTTATCCACTTCGTGCAGTTCGGCTTTCAAGGCGGATATCCTTTTTCGGATATCGTTAAAACGAGATAAATTCTTTAAAGCCGGTATGGAATCGGAATGGTTTTCGACGATTTCGCCGTATATCCGTAAAGATAGAATTTTACTTAAAACAGCGTCTGCGGACAAGTCGGTCTTCGCCGAATTGTTGTAGCAAAAATCAAGGACGGTCTTTACCGTTTCGTTCAGACTGCCGATACTTAAACGCATATCGTTAATAGTGGGATATTCGTCGAGAGCGAGCCGTATCGAACCGATTAAATCCCGATGCCCGCGAATTACGCTTTCTATAAACAGAGCGTAGCCGTCTTCGTCGAGTACGTTTTTTAACGCAGAAAACTTTTTATCCGCAACTTCGATTGCGTTTGCCGTTATTTCGAGTTTAGCGACGATTTTTCGTTTCTCTTTGGCGTATTTTGTCGCGACTAACGGGAATACGAGTAAAAACACGGGGAAAAGACAGAGTTTTTTCGCACGATAAAGGTCCGGGCGTTCCGCTTGCATAATTAAGTCTGCTATTTTAGGAGTAGAGAAATCGGAATTTACGTTCTTGTCAAAAAGAAACGCCGAAGCGTAGCGGAAGTAACGTAAATCGTCTGCGTCGTTATCTGAAAAATTCGAAAGATTTATGTTTTCGATTAGATTTTTACAGGTTTTCAGAGTATGAATATCGGAACCGCATTTAAGGCGGCTTGCCACGGGATTTTTTTCTGAATAGTTTTTGTAGGTCGAATATGTGGCGATTAAGTTTTTCGATTTGATTTCGTCCACAGCGTTTTTTAATCGGTGGTATTCGTATTCGGCTATCGATGTGGCTTTCAGTTTGACGAACAGTTCGTAATCGACGGTATCTTTTCCTATGTTGTAGCTTTTTTCGTACATATTTTGCAGAGTTATTCCGAAATCGGTATCGGAATATAGCGTTTTTCTCATTTCGTCGAGAGAAGATTTTTCTTTTTCTAATTCGGCGGTGATTTTTTCGAATTCGTCGAAAAACTTTTCGCAAGACCGCATTTTTTCAGTTTTGGAATGAGCGAGAGCAAGTCTGTCGTAAAACAACGACTTATCTTTTTCCGCGTCGGAAATGAACATAGCTTTCGAGTTGAGTTTTCCGAGTCGCGAGAATACTACTTCGAGAGCGGCTTGTTTTTGACTGACGACGAGAACTTTTTTACCTTTACACAAAGCGTCGCCGATAACGTTGACGATAGTTTGCGACTTGCCCGTACCCGGCGGACCGTAAATAACCATGTTGGGTAATTCCGCAGCTTTTTTTATTGCGTAATTTTGCGTATAATCGAGAGAATTTATAGTAAAAATTTCGGCAGGTTTTTTATTTTTTCGTTCTTTCAACGGCTTGCCTTTCAAAAGCAGGTCGATATTCGGCGTAGAAAGGTCGTATTTTTCCATAACGCAATAGTCGTCGTAAACAGGATTACTTACGGAAAAATGCCCGATTACGGCGGCGTTTTTTAAGTATAAACCTTTCGTAGGTAATTTTAGCTGATTAAAAGGAATAATTTTTTGCGTTTTCGGACGAACGAAGCGGCAACCGTATTCGTTAAGGCAGTCGATAACGTCGTCAAGCGTTTCGTATTCTCCGTAAGTAAAAAAATTTTCGGTTAGTTTCGTCGAATCTAAACCGTTGTCTTTACTCAACGCCTTCAATAAACTTTCATTCATGGATACGGGTATATCGGCGGAGCGAGAAAGCAACGCTTTTTTGCCGTCGGCGGAAAGATTTACGGGAAAGAGCAGGACGGGAGCTTTTATTTTTGAGCCTTTTGAAGTAACTCCGAAAACGAACGGAAAACCTATAAACAGGTCGCATTTTCCCGTTTCTCTTTTGGTTTCTTCGGTTTCTCTGCAAAGTTTTTTTATCCGAGTAAGTTCCGTCAGAGCCGCGGCGTCGCCCGATTTAAGTTCGGGAAAGTCGAGTTCGAATTCTCCGCCGTTCCACAAAAAATTAAAAAATTCGCAAGTGTCGTACGATTTCAACGGTACGCCTAAATCGCAGTCTGTTCCTTTTGCGGACAGGGTGGTGAAAAGGTTATGATTTTTGCCGTTCAATTCGATAAGGCGTTCTTTGTATTTTGCGTATATTTCTCTCATAACAAGCTCCGTTTTATTATTTATTCTTTCCGTAATTGCGGGAATTTACACTGCGTAAAGGGGGTAATTTCTTGACAAATGGCGTAGATATAGAGTATTGTATTATATAAATAATATATACGCGGAGGACACGATGAGCGTAGCCGATAAAATTTTTATAGACAATATGAACGATATTATGCAAAACGGACATTGGGATACCGATTGCGAAGTCAGACCTAAATGGGAAGACGGAACTCCCGCTCACACGATAAAGAAATTCGGTCTAATTAACAGATACGATTTAAGTAAAGAGTTTCCGATTCTTACGATAAGGAAACAAAATTTTAAGGCGGCTCTTGACGAGATACTCTGGATATGGCAGAAAAAGAGCAACAACGTTCATGACCTTAACAGCCATATATGGGATTCGTGGGCGGACGAAACAGGCTCTATCGGCAAAGCGTACGGGTATCAGCTCGGAATTAAACATATTTACAAGGAAGGCGAATTCGACCAGGTGGACAGAGTGCTGTACGACCTTAAAAATAATCCGCAGAGCAGACGAATTCTTACGAATATTTATAACTTTGCCGACCTACACGAAATGCACCTTTATCCTTGCGCGTATTCGATGACTTTTAACGTGACGGGCGACACGCTGAACGGTATCCTTAATCAGCGTAGTAACGATATGCTCGTCGCTAACAATTGGAACGTAATTCAGTATTCGGCTTTGCTTATGATGTTCGCTCAGGTGAGCGGACTTAAAGCCGGAGAATTGGTTCATGTTATAGCCGACGCGCATATTTACGACCGTCATATTCCCGCAGTGGAAAGGGTATTGCAAAATCCCGTTTACGACGCGCCGAAACTTATAATAAATCCCGATATAAAGAACTTTTACGACTTTACCGTGGACGACTTCGAATTGGTCGGTTACAACGGTTCTCCTTTTGGACAAAGATTACCCGTAGCGATTTAGAAAAAAATGAAGTCAATTGTTGCTGTGGATACAAAATGGGGAATAGGTAAGGCAAACGGACTACTGTTTAGTCTGAAAAAAGACATGCAGTTTTTCCGTGAAAAAACCACGGGAAAAGTAATCGTTATGGGAAGTAACACGCTTAAAAGTTTTCCGGGCGGAAATCCTTTGAAAAACAGAATAAACGTAGTTTTATATCCAGGCGGAGAAAAACGCGACGATTGCATAATAGTAAACGATACGGAAGAATTGAAAGCCGTATTGAAAAATTACGATTCCGACGAGATTTTTATCGTGGGCGGAGCAATGTTTTACAGAACGATGTTGCCGTACTGCGATACCGTTTACGTAACTAAAGTTGACGCAGACGGCGAAGCGGAAGTTTTTTATGAGAATTTGGATAAACTTCCGAATTGGGAAATGGTAAAAGAAGGGGAAGCTATTGAGGACAACGGATACGATATCCGTTTTTGCGAATACGCCAATAAAGACGTACTCGATTTTTGGAGGAACGATGACGAAAATTAAGATGCTTACCCCGCTCGTCGAAATTGACGGCGACGAAATGACCCGCGTGCTGTGGCAAAAAATTAAAGATATTCTCATTTGTCCGTACGTTGAGTTGAAGACCGAATATTACGACTTAGGTCTTGAAAACAGAGAGAAAACTTCCGATAAAATCACGATAGAATCGGCGGAAGCCATAAAAAAATACGGTGTGGGCGTAAAGTGTGCAACTATTACGCCGAACGCTCAGAGAGTAGAAGAATATAAACTGAGCAAAATGTGGAAAAGCCCTAACGGCACGATACGTTCCATGCTGGACGGAACCGTGTTCAGAGAACCCATTATGGTAAAAGGATTAAGAACTTATATTCCCGGCTGGACGCAACCTATAATAGTCGCCCGTCACGCTTACGGCGACGTGTACAGCGGAGTGGAGGCTTACGTAAAAGAGAGCGGAAAAGCTGAACTGAAATTACCCGACGGAGAAACGAAAACCATATTCGATTTTTCGGGAGCTGGTGTAGTGCAGACGATGCATAACACGGACGCAAGCATAAGAAGTTTCGCCCGCAGCTGTTTCAATTACGCTTTGGACGTAAAAAAGGACTTATGGTTTGCGACGAAGGACACGATAAGCAAAATATACGACCACAGATTTAAGGATATTTTCCGCGAAATTTACGAAAACGAATACGAAAAAAGGTTTGAAGAAGCGGGAATAACGTATTTTTACACTCTGATAGACGACGCAGTGGCAAGAGTAATCAAGTCGCACGGCGGTATGATATGGGCGTGCAAAAATTACGACGGCGACGTAATGAGCGATATGATAGCGACTGCTTTCGGCTCGCTGGCGATGATGACTTCCGTACTCGTTTCTCCCGACGGAAAATACGAATACGAAGCCGCTCACGGTACCGTGACAAGACATTATTATAAATATCTCAAAGGTGAAGAAACTTCCACTAACTCCATGGCGACTATATTCGCATGGACGGGAGCGTTAAGGAAGAGAGCGCAGTTGGATAACCTGCCAGAGCTTGCGGCGTTTGCCGACAGGCTCGAAAAAGCCGCAGTTTCGACGATAGAAAAAGGAACGATGACGAAGGATTTAGTAACTCTCTTTGACGGCGAAAGTCACGCCGTAAACAGCGAAGAATTTTTAAGAGCCGTTGCGGCGGAGTACGAAAAATTATGACGGTTAAGACCTTAAAGGTAGGCTATTTGCAGACTAACTGCTATATAATTTTCGTCGGTTCAGACAATGCTATAGTAGTAGATCCCGGTGGAAGTTTTGTAGCTATAGATACTGTTTTACGCAATAACGGTATAAAGAATGTTTCTGTCTTAATAACTCACGCACATTTCGACCATATCCTTGCGGTAAAGGAACTGTCCGATAAATACGGCGCATATATAGTCATCGGTAAAGACGACGCCGACTCGCTCAACTCGGAAAATAATTTAGCCGAAGTCATGGGGCTCGAAAATCTACCCGAAATACGCGTGGACAAGACCGTAGAAGACGGCGAAAAGTTTGAATTATATAATATACCGATTAGAGTAATTGCTACTCCAGGGCACACAAAAGGTAGCGTGTGCTACATAATAGACGATAATATATTTTCGGGCGACACCTTATTCCGCGAAAGTTACGGCAGGACAGACTTTTCGAGCGGCAGTTATTCGGATATGAAAAAGTCGTTAAGTAAGCTCTTCTCCTTAAATGGCGAATACAGAGTTTTGCCCGGGCACGGCGAAGAAACTTCTCTTGCGTACGAAAGACTGAACAATCCGATAAATTACGAAATATGAAATTAAGACTTATACCCGCCGAATACGATTATCTAAACGACGTTCAGGATATCCCGAGAGCGTTCGTTCCGTTTATAGAAATAGACGGGGAAGCTGATAGTCATCTTAGGTGGAGTTGCCGTTATTCCGACGGTAAGTTCGTTTGTTCGATAGAAAGCGACGTTTTCGGCAACGCGGAAAAGTCTTTCGAAATTTCTGACTCGGATATAAGCGTATATAAAAAGTTTACGAAGCGGTTTATAAAAAATTTTCTGTACGATTTTTTATCGGAAAAACTCGGAAAGAATTTGCCTTACGGCAGCCTTACGGGGGTGCGACCGACCAAACTATACTATGAACTTTCCGAAAGGACGGACAATCCTTACGAATACCTAATAGACGAATTCTACGTCGAACCCGCAAGGGCGAAACTCGTAAGAGATTGTGTGAAAAATCAAAAGGGGTATAAAAATTGTTCCGACGACAACGTGGCGTTGTTCGTAAATATACCGTTTTGTCCGACGAGATGTTCTTATTGCTCGTTTATAAGTACCGAAATAGGTCGGGTAAAAAAAGAAATTCCGATTTATACGGAGTCTTTGGTCAAAGAAATCGAATTATCGAAAGAACTCGTAAAAAGGGCGAATAAAAAAGTCACTTCCGTTTACGTAGGGGGCGGAACGCCGCCCGCTCTGGGTGCGGAATATCTCGATAAGGTTTTGAGCACGATTAAAGAATACGGCGTCGAATTTACGGTGGAAGCGGGAAGACCCGACGTAATTACCGACGAGATAGTAGATACGCTACTCCGCAACAACGTTACGAGAGTGTCGGTGAATCCGCAGACTTTCAAGCAAGCCACGCTCGATTTGATAGGAAGAAAACACACCGTCGAAGATATTTATTCCGCGTACGAGAAAGTCCGCGGGCGTTTCGACGTAAATATGGATTTGATAGCGGGACTGCCGGAAGAAAGTTTCGACGATTTTGCCGACAGCCTAAAAAAAACTTTGGATTTATGCCCCGAAAATATTACCGTGCATACTTTGAGCCTGAAAAGGGGCTCGGTTCTTACGTTGTCGGGCGCGGTAAAGGAAGCCGACGGACTTATAAAGGCTATGGGCGATTTCGCCATAGAAAAATTATACGAAGCGGGATATTTGCCGTATTATATGTACAGACAAAAGAATATGGCGGATAATCTCGAAAACGTCGGGTATTGTCTGCCTAAGAAACAATGCGTTTATAATGTCGATATGATGGAAGAAAGCATATCCGTAGTAGGTTCGGGTGCGGGAGCTATGAGTAAGAATATTGGCGGCAACCGCATTGACAGATTGTCCGACCCGAAAGGTTTTCGCGAGTACATGGACAGAATAGATACGATTTTGCGACAAAAAGAAGAGTTTTTCTCGTTTTAGTTTCTGCGGTAGAAGACGAATTTTACCGCATATTTTTTAATTCAGACGGATAGAGCATTAAGTAAACGCAAAAAAACGGTGTTTTCTTTTCCGATAGGCTATTGATTTAGTAATTTATTTATGTTATATTATTTTATATTACTATTTCCAACGGAGTAATTATGCGCAAAAGAGTTTTACTGGCAGTCGTTATTTCTTTAATTTTTACGTTGTTCCTTGCGGGATGCACGGGTGGATCGTCGCAGCAACCGACGGAAGAAAAGGTTTACGCTAAGTCGATAAGTATCGACGCGTCGACTATACCGTCGTTTGCGTACGTCGGAGAATTCAACGTATCCGATTTGCGACTTAACGTAACGTACAGCGACGACACGACGAAAACCGTAAGCGTCGAGAAAAACATGATAATGACGGATAGTCTCGGTAAATTAAACAAGGAAGGCACTCACGTCATAAAAGTTTTTTACGAGAACTGCCAAACTTCTTTTAACATAAAACTCGTAGTCAAAGCAAAGACGAATTATACTTTGAGAATTTACGGCGGCAAGCCGATTGCTATAAACGACGAACCTATTATTGATCCGATAGTAGTATCCGGCGAATATTTTGAAGCGGTTTACGAAGAAGGCACGGTAGTCACTATCGAATGGATACCCGTAGAAGGAAATAGTTTTTCGGAATGGACGGACGGTAACAACCCGCAATTCAGAGATACGCAATCCATAACGAAAGCGACAATGAACATGAATCACGTTTACAGAGCTTCGAGTACGCCTGCTGTAATGACCGTAAATTTCGAAACCAACTGTTCGGTTTCCGTAGGTTCTAAAAAGACTGATATACTTTACGAAAGCGATATACCGGAATTGAAAAAAGAGGGGTACGTTTTCGACGGTTGGACGACTGAAAAACTTATCGGAGAAGACGCAATAGACGCTACGGCGCAGAAAATTACTTTCCCGTATGCAATAACCGTCAATAACTGCACTCTGTACGGAACTTGGCGCAGACTCGGTTTGGAATATATAAGTTATACCAATCCCGTTACGGGTAATTACGGTTACAAGGTATCGAGTTACGTTAAAAACGATAAAGAATTGACTATCCCTGAACGTCACGACGGACTTAACGTAATAGCTATCGACGCCGACGCTTTTAACGGAGCGACTGCTCTTGAAAAACTGTTTATTCCCGCTACAGTGGAAGAAATAGGAGAAGGTTTCGTCCGTAACTGTTCGAGATTAAAAGAAATCGACGTCGGAATAAACTCTAACCGTTTTTCCGTCAGCGACGGCGTGTTGTATAACTACAATATGGACGAACTTATAGCTTATCCCGCGGGAAAACTTACGCCCGTGGTCATTCTCGACGGAATAAAAGTAATTCACGATTACGCTTTCCACGACGCTTTGGTAGGCGGTATAGAATTGCCCGCTTCGTTGAGAGAAATAGGTTCTCACGCGTTCGACAGTTCCCACGTTGACTACGTAAACTTAACTGCGGTAAATCCGACCGAAAGCGGTTANNTTAAGATAGGAAGTAAAGCCTTTAACGAAAATATCGGCGTTATCGTAACGTCGCAAGCGTATCTTTCAGCTTATAACGGAATATCCTCATTGTCGGAATTCGAAAATAAATTCACTACCGACGCCGACGGCATTTCAAATATCGGAATAAACGAGCAAGGAACGCTTTTATATAAAGAAATCCGCAATGAAAATTCATCTGCGGAATTTATCGCTACGACGATAGAAATAATAGGAGCGGACAGGTCGATAACCGAACTTATCATTCCCGTGACTCTCGGAAATTACGACGTAAGTTCTATCGGCGTAAAGGCGTTTAACGGTTGTATTTATCTTTCTTCCGTAACGATACCGAGCGAAAGTAAGCTTGAAAGAATATTGGAAGACGCGTTCACGGGTACGCCGTACGTTGAAAAACTCGCATCCAAAACGATAATAGCGAACGATATTTTATATAAATATCTCGGAAAGGAAAAAGTTTTCGTTCTGCCGTCGTCGGTGTCGAGAATAGCGGAAAGAGCGTTTATGAATAACGCGTATCTTACCCGACTCGATTTAAGACAAAACAACAAACTTAACTATATAGGACCGTACGCTTTTTACGGCTGCGTTAATCTTGCCGGTACCGTAGACGATACGGAAAAAGGTTTTTATGCGAAAAAAGATTTAATCACAGTAGCGAATTACGCTTTCGCTAATTCGGGTATTATCGAATTCGGTATTCCCGAAAGTTCAAATTCTTTGAAAGCAATCGGAAAAGAAGCGTTCGCAAACTGCTATTATATAAAGAAAGTTACGATAGGGGCGGCGACGGAAGAAATAGATTCGACCGCGTTCCTGTTCTGCGACGCGTTAAAGGAATTTAACGTAATAGGCGAAAACAATACTTACGCGGCTGTGGACGGCGTACTTTACTCTTCCGAAAGTTCTAACGGCAAGTATAATGCGTTGTTTATGTACCCCGCGGGCAGAATGGATACCGAATATAAGGTAAAATCATCCGTAGTCGGAGCGGACGGAAGCTCCACGGAAGTGACTTACATCTCAGATTATGCGTTCTTCCGCAGCAATGTCGCCGCTATTTATATTCCGTCGACGATAGTAAGCGTAAGTTCGAGCGCAATTTACGTTCCCGGGCTGGTGTACGTAAAATTTGAAAAGATAAACGACAGCATAACATACGACGATTTGTTCGTGCTTGGCGGCGGAGAATACGAAAAGTATCAGCCCGAATACGTAATAGCCCCTTCCGACGATAGCAACATAGACGTTTTCTTCGGAAACAACGCTGTTTTGAAAGATAACGTTTTAAGAACCGAGTT